>CASGAK010000084.1 GCA_949299435.1 uncultured bacterium | reverse complement strand
TTTTTGCTGTTTCTACGATTTTGTCTGAAGATACGTCAATTAATTTATGATCGTATGCTTTTAAACAAACTCTGATTCTTTGTCTTTTTGTGCTTGCCATATTTATTCCTTTTCTTTTTGTATAAATACACTTTTGAGGTTATTACTCGGGCGTAACCTCTGCAACGCCTTGTTTTGCCTGATTGCTATTTGTAAATAATTTCGGGTATTTGTTAAAAATTTACTATACTTCAAGCATACCGATATTATTACAAACATAAATACCTGTCAATAAAGATTTTGTCAGATTGTTTCGTTTTTGTAACATGTTTTGTTACATTTTTTAATTTTTTGTCTTTTTTATTTTACATTTATAAAAATATTTTTAGTTTTCGTTTTTATAAAAAAAAAACCGCATAAAATGCGGTATTATTTCTCTCTCTTATTCTCTGAAAATTCAGAGGATTATTTTGATTTTTGTTCTTTTTGGTTGGTATTAGATTCTTCTATTTTTTGTTCTTCTTCTTCAGAAGTTTCATCACTATTTTCTTTTTCCGGTTCTTGGTCTTGAGCATCTTCTGAATTATCATTTTGTTCTTCTTCTTCAGGATTTTCAGATGAAGTTTTTTCATCATCTTGGTCTTCTATTTCATCTTCATCTTTTGCTCTAAGTACAGGAATCGATAGCATCAACGCCATTTGATTTCCTTCTTGCTCAAAGTTTAGCTCTAAAGCGTCTTTGTCCATTTCGACATATTTTGAAAGAAGTTCTATTAATTCACCTCGCATTTTTTCCAAAAGCTCAGGTGTTAAATTTGTTCTATCTTGCATTAATACTACACGTAGACGATTTACGGCTGTATCTTTTGCATTTTCTTCTTTTTCTGCTTGACGAAAGAATCCAAAAACTTTATTGAATAAATCTTGAAATATATCTTTCATCTTACTTCTCCTTTCCTATTAATCCGGAGAAGAATTTTTTAACTTTTGCGATTACCCCTCTGTCTTCTTCAAGGTTCAAGAACGGTACATCTTCACCTATTATCCTTCTTGCTACATTATTATATGCTTTACCTGCAAGGGAGGTTTCATCATTTACTATCGGATCGCCTTTGTTTGTAGATGTAATAATTCCTGTATCTTCAGGGATTATACCTATCAGGTCCGCTGAAAGAATTTCAACTACGTCTTCTACACTCATCATATCATTTGATTTGATTAGATTTGGACGAACACGGTTTAGCAAAAGTTTATATGATTTAATTTCCTCTTTTGCTTCCAATAAACCGATAATTCTATCAGCATCTCTGACTGCTGACATTTCAGGAGTGGTTACGACAATTGCTTCGCTTGCTCCCGCTACTGCATTTTGAAAACCTTGCTCTATTCCTGCAGGGCAGTCTACCAATATAAAATCGAAATCTTTTTGTAATTCTTCACAAATATTTTTTAACTGTTCTTCTGTCACTGCTGTTTTATCTCTGGTTTGAGCTGCAGCTAGAAGACATAAGTTAGGATTTTTCTTGTCTTTTACAAGTGCTTGTTTTAGTTTACAACGTTCTTCGACAACGTCTACTATTGTATATACAATTCTGTTTTCAAGTCCAAGCAAAAGGTCTAAATTCCTTAGCCCTAAGTCTGTATCTATCATGACAACTTTTTTACCTGCCCTTGCAAGTGCTGTTCCTATATTTGCGTTGGTTGTTGTCTTACCTACTCCGCCTTTTCCGGAAGTAATTACTATTACTCGACCGCTCATTATTTCTCCTTTATAGTGTTAACTTCATTTCTCTTAGGGGATTACCTATTGTGATTCATGTAGTTTATAAATTACAATATGTTTTCTGCTTACTCGTGCTTCTTCAGGGATAAAAGAATCTGATTTCTGCACATAGGGAATATTTACAGTATCTGGACGTCTTGCAAAAATATCACCTATTCGCAATTGAATGGCATGGAGTTTCAAGGCCCTTATTCTTGAATAATTGTTACCGTCAGATCCCGCATGAGCTATACCGCCTAGCACTCCCCATACGGTAATGTCACCTTTTGCAATTATCTCTGCTCCGGGGTTTACATCACCTACTATTACAATATTACCATCTGACTTCAGGCTCTGACCTGAACGAAGTGTTCTTTGCACATATAGAGTCGGTAATTTCTCATTCTCTTTCATGTGCTTTTTTATTTCCTCGAATGTTTCATCTAAATTGTCAAATTCGTCTGTTGATATTTCTATATCTGAACGAACTTCTTCATTTACTTCTTTTTCTTCGTCTTCTTCAGGGAATCTTTCTTCAAAATCGCCTTCACCAAATATTTTATCCAATGCACTTTCCAATTCAGGATTTACGTTATCCTCTACCGTTCCGTCCTCATTAAAATCCGGCGCTTCTACTTCGTTTTCTATTTCATAAATTTTTATTCCTAAAACATCTGCTGCTGATTTTGTTTCTATAGATTCGCTGGATATAAACTCCAACTCACTGTCCATTGACTCAACCAGTGCTTTTATACTCGCAAGATTTGTCTCTGTTAGACTAAGTGCACCTAATTTCAAGCAAACTTTTTTATCTTTAGCCTCGGGCAAATTTAGAATTCTGCTAAGCTCATAGATTATTTCAGAAGTCTTTTTTGCGTTACTCAAGTCAACGATAAAACCGTTTTCTACATATCCCTTATCCATGTCTTTCCTTCCGCTAATCCGGTATTTGCTCTTTCTTGAGCTCTACACTTTACTAATAATTATATGCATTAAAAAATTATTATTCCATGACAATACACGAAAAAATTTTTATCTGCAACTTTTAATCTATAAATTGTAATGTTTGTTAATCAAGCAAAAGTATCAAGACTTACACGCTTTTTAGCTAAATGTCTGTTTAAATCGGATTTAGTAACCATTCCGTCACCATTTTCGTCCAAGCCTTCATTACCTTCATAATAACCGTCACCGCGTCTTGTCAAAATTTCATTTTTGGCATAGGCAGGAACATACGTAAGGGCATATAGGTCTGCGGCTGTTAATTTTTTCCCGTTGAATTTTTTAGTTGCTGTTTTATAATATTTTTCTACCAAATCTAATTGTTCTATGGCACTCATATTTGAAATTTTTTCAACTGTTAAATTTAGTCCGTAAGTTTTGTTAAGTTCTGCGATTGCACCGTTTTCAGTAAATTGAATAAGACCTGCTGCTGTTTTTTTACCACTTCTATTCTTATGGACACTTGACGGATCCAAACCTGATTCTGAGTTCATAACTGCCAACAAGTCTTGATAATCACAATTTATATTTTGTGCAATCTGCTTTACTTTATCTAAAAATTCTTTATTCAAATAACTGCGATCCAACTTTATCGCTGAAGCTGAATCATTTGAGTATAAATTTCTAAAATTATCAGGTGTTGATACATAACCCATAGACATATCAGTATAATTGTAATTTGGCATTGCTGAAATAATCGGAGCTGGGAATTGCGTCATCTCTTTTGAATAATCTTTTACCGGATACATTCCATTGTAAAAACTGCTATAATCAAAATTTGAATATTGCGGAGTATATGAATTAAAAATACAATTAGCTGGATAGTGAGCAGGCTTGTGATAATTAGTATAATCATTATATGCTGGGAAATTACCGCTTATTAACTGCATTGCAGTATTAAAAACTGAAAACGGGTTATAAAAACAACCGAAATTCATGTAAGGATTGTAGCAGTTAAAGTATCCGCCAAATCCGAAAGGATTATATAAATTCGGCATACAATAATTATTAAATCTCACATAATTGAATGAAAACATATCCCTAAATTTCCCCGCTGTTATATCTATAAAGTATTTTTTATATCCAAAATTTACTTTTTTTAATATTTTTGTAAAAAAATATTAATATTCTATAATATTAACTTATGTAAAAAAAAATTTTTATTGTATGATTTTGTTAGGGTAAAAATAATTATGTTCAATGAAACAAAGACACACGAGATAACGGTAGACGTTGTAATATTGACAATTAAAGGCGGATCATTGCAAGTTTTGCTTGTAAAAAGAATGAATGAGCCGTTCAAAGACAAATGGGCAATCCCCGGAGGATATGTAAGGTTATCCGAAAATTTGGATCAAGCTGCACTAAGAGTATTAAAAGAGCGTACAAACGTAGATAACATCTACTTGGAACAGCTTTATACTTTTGGTGATCCGCTTCGCCACCCTAATGCTAGGGTTATTACTTGTGCTTATTTTGCACTTGTAAGAGCTGAAGATATTCAAATTGTATCTACACCTGAGCTTGGTTGGCATAAAATTTCAGATTTGCCACCTTTGGCTTTTGACCACAAAGAAATTATTGAATACTCTCTCAAAAGAACTCGAGAAAGATTGGAAATATGCCCTGTTGCATATCAGTTATTAAATGAAAAATTTACCCTCACAGAGATGCAAAAGTCTTACGAACTAATTATGGAGAAAAAACTCGATAAACGTAATTTTCGTAAAAAAGCACTCTCTACTGACGGTCTTATTGAACTTGATGAATATACAAAATCATCTTCTAAAAGACCTGCACGTTTATATACTTTTGAAAATATAAAACTTAATTCAAAGCGTGCTCATTTTATTTCTAATAAAAAGGAGAAAAAATAAAACATGGTTACATTTATCTGGACTATACAAATAATTTCAGCATTACTCTTAATTGTATTAATACTTCTTCACTCCCCGAAAGGCGATGGAATTGCAGGAATGGGCGGTGCCTCTCAAATATTTTCATCACAAAAAAGTGCTGAAAAAGGATTAAATAAAGTAACTGGTATTATGGCTGCCATATTTATTTTGTGCACATTCCTTTTAGGATACGGCATTATAAAGTAACGGATTAAAAAAATGAATGAGATATTTTCCCGCAACGAACTTTTTTGGGGAGCTAATATACAGCAATTACTTTCTAGAAAACATGTTGCTGTCTTCGGACTCGGTGGAGTAGGCGGATATTGTGCGGAAGCTCTTGCTAGATCCGGTGTTGGAACTTTGACAATAATAGATTTTGACGTAGTTTCAAAATCTAATATCAACAGACAGTTAGTTGCTTTTAATTCTACTGTCGGACAGAAGAAAACAGAACTTTTTAAATCTCGTCTGTGCGATATTAATCCTGAATTAAAATTAAATGTCATTGATGATTTTTACACAGAATATGATGAGTTTTTAACCGATGAAATTAACTATACAGCTGATGCTATTGATACTTTGCGTTCAAAAATCAGTCTTATAGAAAATTGCGTTAAAAAAAATATTCCAATAATAAGCTCTCTTGGTGCCGGAAACAGAATAGATCCTTCACAATTATATATTTGCGATTTATCTGAAATTGAAAATAAAAATACCCCATTTGTTTCAAATTGTATTTACCAACTGAAAAAGCTGGGGATTGAAAAAGGTATTACAGTTATCGCCAGCAGAGAAAAACCTTTTTCTAAAGAAAAAATTTCAAATAAAGAAATTGTATATAAAAAATCCGGTGAAAAAATTGAATTTAGTAAAATTACACCTGCCTCAACACCTTTTGTAGCAAGTTGTGCCGGAATTTTTATGGCATCATATATAATACAAAAATTTATTGAGGAGGCAAAAAATGCTTAATATTCTTGTAACAGGAGCCTCTAAGGGAATAGGTCGTGCTATAGCTTTAGAGCTTAAAAATTATGGAAATCTTTATGTGACAGGTAGAAATGAAAGTCTATTAAAGTCCATTGAAGCAAAGGATTTTTGTATAGCTGACTTGTCTGATATTCCAGAAAACTTGGGAGATTTCATAAAAAGAAATTCCATTAATGTGCTAATAAATAATGCCGGAGAATATATCTATAGCGACATTGAAAAAATGACATATAATGATATTTTAAAAATACATAAAACTAATTTAATAGCTCCTGCATACCTTATTTCACAGGCGGTACCATATATGAAAACTACAAAATTCGGAAGAATTATAAATATCGGATCAATTTCAGGCCTAATGGGTGAGGCTTATGCAAGTATGTATTCTTCCTCTAAAGCAGGGCTCTTAGGTATGACAAAAGCATTAGCACTGGAGCTTGCCGAATTTAACATAACAGTAAATACTATTAATCCAGGCTGGGTAGATACAGAACTCGGGAATAATTCTATTGAGCAATCAGAATTTTCAAAAGATGAAATTATTGAATGTATTCCGCAAAAACGCTTTGTACAGCCTAAAGAAGTTGCAAAACTCGTAAAATATTTAATTTCAGAAGATGCAAAATCTATAACCGGTCAAGGTATTAATATTTGTGCAGGGCTTAGCGTCGGTACTTAAATAAAAAAGCTCTCCTTTTAAAAGAGAGCTTTTTATTTTCTAATAATTTTTTAGTCAATATTTTTATATAACCTATGAATACTATTTGAGCGAATATGTGATAATTCTTTTACTAATTCTTCCTCATTAGTAGCTCTTGTTTTTAAAAGTACTTCTTTTTCTATTTTCCTTGTTTCAAAAAAACTTTGTATTTTTTCTAAAAATTTTAACGGTTTAATATCACTAACTCTAACAGCTAATTGAGTTCTTGCATTGTCAAGTGTACTCATAAAAGGTACAACTTCTAGTGTAGCATCATAATCTTTTGCAAAAGATTTTACTACCGGAAGTTTGGAAACTCTATCGAAAAGCGGTTTTGATATTCTCGGACCTTGACTTAATGCAGTAAAACTTTGATTGTTTGCATACGTAACATTTTGAGTTCTCATGATTTAATTTCCTTTCAAATTATTCGGGGTACATACAAAAGATATTATAAAGATATCCTGTCTGCAATATATTGTGAAGAAATATTTAAGCAATCTAACTTTTCACAAGTAATCTGACGATGCTCCCATAGACAAGGTTTTATCGGACAACTATCCTGAGCTTTTATTGCAGTCACAAAATCAGCTTTTGGAATTAATTTTTTATCATCAGTAGGTCCGAATATTGCATAAGTTTTAGTTTTCAGTGCAACAGCTACATGCAAAGGGGCTGAATCCGAACAGATAAATATTTCAGCTCTAGAGATTAGCTCCGCTAAATCTTTTAGACTTTTGGTCTTGCCATAGTAATCTTCAAAATTTTTATTTTTAACTGTAGCACGAATAGTTTCAATGCATTCTTTATCATCAGGGCCTCCGACTAAAATTACTTTTTTCCCACGCTCAATTAATATATCAATAGTTTCAGCCCAAATTTTTGCAGGAATTGTTTTAATCATACCTTTTTCCACACTCAATCTGCTGACTCCGGGGTGAATCAAAACAGAATTTGGTATTTTACTTTGAGGTACTACATTAATTTCGGGCAAACTCGTTTTATGATTAGTGATAGCTGAAATTAAGTCATGATACATGTCACAAGCATATTGATCTTTATTCAAAGGTATAGCTTTTGTTAAAAGTTTTCTGCTCAATTTTCCGCTTTCATAACCGTATCTTTTCTTAATTCCCATCAAGAAAAGTAACAAACTGATAAGTTTGTTTCCACCTGATGAAATCACAATATCAAAGTTTTTACCGAAATTACCTTTTCTCGCCAAAAATATTAATTTTAGAAGTTCAAAATATTTATTTTTCCCTTTTACATCAATTAAAAACAAATCATCAATCACATCAGTCAAATCTTTAACAGATTTACTTCTAGGCTCTAATGCAAGAGTAATTTTTGAATTTGGAAACTCTTTTTTCAAAGAAATCAAAGTTGGCAGAAAAAATATTTCATCACCGATTCCGCCAAAATTTATCGCTAAAATATTTTTAAAATCATCTTTCATAATATCTGATTATATCAGGAAAATAAAATTAATCATATGAATTTACGGATTTTATAGTATAATTAAGCTATGGTAAATAAAGTTACAACTGCAACTATAATAGGTCTTGATGCATATAAAATAACCGTAGAAATTGATATAATAAATTC
>CASGAK010000083.1 GCA_949299435.1 uncultured bacterium | reverse complement strand
CCTCTTTTGAAGTAAACTTTTGGCGGAACTTTGAACCAAAGCATATTTTCTCTCCTTTCAGCAACTGTCTTGTAGTTCAATAAATTTTCAACGCCGATATTACCTGATATAGCGTTCTTACCCCAAGAACCGCAGCCCAATGAAAGTGACGGTTCAAGTTTAAAGTTGTATAAATCACCAATACCGCCTTGTGCTGATGGTGAGTTAATCAATACACGACAAGCAGGCATTTTTTCTGCAAATTTATCTACTCTTTCTTGGCTGCGTGTATCGGTATATAAGTCTGCTGAGTGACCAGCTCCACCTTTTGATACTAATTCATAAGTCATTTCAGTAGCTTCAGCAAAATCTTTTGCTCTATACATTGTCAATATCGGTGACAATTTTTCTCTTGAGAATGGGTCTTCCCAATCTACTGAAGGTCTTTCTGCCAACAAAATTTTTGCTGTTTGAGGAACTTTGAATCCTGCTAATTCTGCTATTCTGTGTGCAGGCTGACCTACGATATCAGGGTGTGCAGTACCACGTTTTGGATCGATAAAAGGAAGATCTATCATTTTCTTTTCATCTGCAGCACTTAAAAGATATGCACCTCTGTATATAAATTCTTTTTTAACTTCTTCGTATACTTTGTCAACTACAATTACTGATTGTTCTGATGCACAAATCATACCATTATCAAATGTTTTTGACATCATTATTGAAGATACTGCCATTTTAATATCAGCAGTTTCATCAATTACAGCAGCTGCGTTACCAGGACCTACACCTAATGCTGGGTTACCTGATGAATAAGCCGCTTTTACCATTCCCGGACCGCCTGTTGCCAAGATACAAGAAATTGAATCATGTTTAATTAATTGATTAGTCAATTCAATTGCAGGTTGATCAATCCAACCGATAATATCTTCAGGAGCACCTGCTTTAACTGCAGCTTCCAATACTAATTTTGCTGCTGCTATTGTACATTTTGTTGCTCTTGGGTGTGGTGAGAAAATTATTGCATTTCTTGTTTTTAATGCGATTAATGATTTGAATATCGCAGTAGAAGTCGGGTTTGTTGTAGGTACAATACCTGCGATTACGCCTAACGGATCTGCAACTATTTTGATACCATTAGCTTTATCTTCTTTTATGATACCGCAAGTTTTAGCATTTTTGTGTTTGTTGTAAATGTATTCTGATGCAAAGTGATTTTTGATAATTTTATCTTCCAATACACCCATTCCTGTTTCTTCTACAGCCATTCTTGCAAGAGGAATACGTGCTTTATCGGCTGCTGTTGCTGCTGCTTTAAAAATTGCATCTACTTGCTCTTGTGTAAATGTCGCATAAATTTTTTGAGCTTTCTTTACTCGTTCAATAAGCAATTCCAATTGCTCAGCGTTGTCTACCAAGTTTGACTTGTTCAAAGCCTTTTCTAGGTTTTCAACTGTCTTTTTGCTTTTTGTTGTCATAATTATTTCTCCTTAATGTAACTTGACAATTGCTATTTTATTATTCCGTAAATCCATTTTAGCAAATAATACCAAAATTTCAATTCGTGAATTATTTCACAATTACATTATAAAATAAAGACAATTCAAAAGCAAGTGTATTTTTTACAATCTTTATACAAATTTAATATTTACATTGTTCAGATGAAAAACTTATTAATAAAATATAATATACTGGTGCTATGAATATCTTTAAAAATCTGATATATTTTTTCTTGAAACTAAAGGAAAAACAACTGGAAGTAAGACTAGACAAGCATTTAAAGGCAAGAGCTGATAACAAGACTTCCAAAACTTTTTTATCTCCTAACGTTACTGTAACAATTTCAGCACAAACAGATTTGAACAAAGATATGGTTCTAAAGTCTGTCACTGAAATAGTTTCAGGGGTAAAAAACAATCCATATATGCTTTTAGAATATATAAAAGCACATGGCACAAAGGTAATTAAACTTCCAAATGCTGATAAAATTTTGGCATTAATCAATGAAGATGAGGGGCTTGTATGTGAATTAAAAGGGATAGAAGCTCTTTATATAAATATTTTAACAGATAGCGGTTTTTCACTAAAAAGCAAACCGATGTTTATTTTAAGAGATGGTGAAATTGAACCTTATTATATGATGCATCAATTTTACAAATGGTTTTCATTATATCACGGCTTACCGGGATTTGATTATCAATCACAAAAACTTTTCAGAAAGTATCTGAATTCACCAGATACTAAAGGTTTAGAAAATCTTACACTTGATGAAATGATAGGGCTAAAAGAAGCAATTGCAAGAGATAATGAGGCGATTGATTTTACAACAAATTATGCAAAATCAATCGAAGGCAGCAAAAAAGTACTGAATAAAATTAAAACCGAAGGCGGAGCTGATGTATAAAAACGGACAAATATTCTAATATTTGTCCTTCAAAACCCGTCATTTATAACTATCCACTTCACATACTTTGCGTAACCAAACCGGATTAGATACACTAAAAAAATTCCGCTTCAGGTCTTTATAGCAGATTTTTTTAGGACATCTATTGCATTTATGATACTGTAGCGAATCTGAAATCTTCCGTCCAGGTCTGAAAACCGCCTTCCAAAAGAACAACAGGATAGCCATACTCTGCCAGAATTAGAGCAGCCCTTGCTCCTAAATGACATTGTTCGTTATAGCAGTATACAACATTTATTTTTTCTTTTGAAATTTTATCAAAGTTTTTATCAATTTCATCTTTTGGCAGTGAAATTGCCCCTGGGATATGCGCTATTTGATAATCTTCCGTACGTCTTACGTCTAAAAGATTTATTTCATCTTCTTCCATAAGGTTTTTCAACTCAATAGGACCGATAGTGTATGCCAAAATTCTTGTAAAAAACTCCTGAGCCTCTTTAGTATTGTTTCGTAATTCTTTCACTTTATCATTCATAACTTGATTTTCCTTTCTTTATTCAAGAAAAAAGATAAATCAAGCTATGAAAAAAGTGTATGGTTATTGGGGTAAAAAATAATTTAGTCTGGTGGGTAAATGTCTAATTATAACTCTTGTCTTATACGCTTGATTTTATGCAGCGTAATTTATATGATTAGCAACGTTTGGATTAACGTTAGCTGTATTATTTGATCTTTTAAATTCATTGATAGCTCTGCTTACTTTGTTTGCAAAAGCTGTTAATATATTTGGGTTCTGAACCATATCAGCTCTTTTTGAACGGTTCAAGTCGTTTTCAAAGTTAATTTTTGCGTTGGGGTTTTGTAAAGCAAGAATAGCAACACTCGGGGTTATGTTATTCATGTTACCTTCACCGAATGATATGTACTTTCTACTGTTAAATGTGTTTTGTATTCTATCTACTTTCATCTTAATCCTCCTCTCTGAGGTTTTATTAAGTGTTTTTTTAACACTTCATCTTTACAATTTCACTATAAACTATAATAATTTATTTGTCAACCCCTACTATGAACTTTTGTTAAGCACCCTGAATGCCCGTTATTGCTTGTTTTAAGGTATAAAGTGTAATTTTTCCACTTATTTTAAAGTGTTTTTTTTACACTTTTCTTTAGAAAACACCCATGCTTCTATATTTTTTATTGGTCTGTTTGGCTATTAGAAGAATTTAAAATATAGCATAACTAACTAATTGAGAAAAAGATTACCTTCCTGTTAAATAAAGATAATCTTTTTCATACTTCCAGCTATTCTTAATTCCAACGGGGGCAATTCAGCTCCCTTTTTTTTGCTATATACTTTTAGTTACAGCCTATAAGGATAATCGTCCTTAAATTCCCAATTGTCATACTCTAATAAATTTGCACAATAAGAAGCTGATTCTTTACACTTTTGTAGAGCATCTTCTCTTGAATTAATATACTTTTGATCATATGAACCAAATGGTTTTTTATTTTTATGGTATCTTTCATTATATGGTCCCGGACACAATAAAAATTTAAATCTATCTCTGCCTGAAACATTTGGCTTACTATCACCATTATAATCAAATATTATATCAACACATGTGCCGTTATATAAAGTCATTGAAGAGCTGTCAGCAAAATATACTTTCATTCTATTTGAAGACTCTGGATCTTCCTCAAAAATTGTTATTGTTTTTAAATATTTTTTTAAGTACAAATTATAGTATCTGTTAACTTCAGCATTCGATTTTGCTGCATCAACCTCTCCATTCTCGTCTCTTATAACATTTTGCTTTGACCACTCTGTTGCTGAGCAGTTATCTATTTCAGATAACATTATTGCTTGTTCCATAGCACTTACAAACTTTTTTAACCTTGCTGAGGCTTCTTGTCGTTTTGAATTTTGGATTACAACAGGGAAAGTCATTGCTGCGACTATTCCGATTATGCCAAGCGTTATCAACACTTCTGCCATTGTGAATGCACATTTTTTGCCATTCTGTACACAATCCAAAGTCCTTTCTTTCGTCAGGATATCAGAAGTGTATGCTCTGCATTTTGATAAGGGCTTCAATAATTCTTTAAATGTGAATGCTTTTTTCATACCGACCTCCATATTGCCTAATATAATATTCATTTTATCACTTTTTTGGTCGACATGCAATGCTTTTATTTTTTTACCGT
>CASGAK010000082.1 GCA_949299435.1 uncultured bacterium | reverse complement strand
GTTTCTAAAATTACTTTTAGCGGTTTATCTTTGCAAAATACTTTTACTGTTTCTATATCATATTTTACATAATCATATTCTTTATTTTTTAAGGCTGTGACGTTAATGACCATATCAATTTCGTCAGCTCCGTCTTCTATAGCTAGTTTTGTTTCATAGGCTTTTACATCACTTTTATTTGCTCCTAAAGGGAAACCTACGACAGTGACTATTTTTACATCTGTTCCTGCAAGTTGTTCTTTTGCTAATTTTATATACAGCGGATTTACACAAACTCCTAAAAAGTTATATTTCTTTGCTTCATCAAATAGTTTTATAAAGTCTTCATATTTTGCATCTTGTTTTAATAATGTGTGTTCGATGTGTCTGTTAATATTTTCCATAATCTCTCCTTAGTTTTATAATATATTTTCCAAAATTTTTGATGTCGAATAGGATTTGTTCAGGGTAAAAAAGTGTAATCCTTTTACTTTATTTTCCAGCAACTCTTTGCACTGATTAATTCCAAATTCTATTCCTAAATTTTTTATGTAGTTTGGGTCATTTTTATGTGTTTCAAATTTATCTAAAAGTTTTTTAGGCAGTGTAACTTTCGCCAATTTAATCATATTTTCAAGTTGTCTGATACTTATTATTGGCATTATTCCTGCGACTAAGGGTGTTGTAATTCCTTTTGATATAAGTTTTTCACTGTAATCAAAGAATTTTTGGTTATCAAAAAACATTTGAGTAATTATTATATCGGCTCCTGCTTTGATTTTTTTTTGTAAATTTTCAATGTCCTCATTGCAAGATTTGCATTCAAAATGACCTTCAGGGTAGCCTGCAACGGCAATTGAAAAATCGGTTTTATTTTTTAAATATTCTACAAGATTGCTTGCGTAGTGAAACTCATAATTTTTAATATTGTAATTTTCGGGTTTATCACCTCTAAGAGCTAAAATGTTTTGAATATTAAGCGATTTAAAAAAAATCAGATTATCATCTATAAACTTTTTTGTGTTGCAAATACAAGTAAAATGAGGCATTATATCAATTTCAAAGTTGGTTCTCAAAATATTTAGTATTCTTTTATAATCTTCGTTGTTTTTGCCCGCAGTGCCACAGGTAAGTGAAATAAATTTTGGAGAATAATTTTTAAGAATATTTATTTCATCACACAGCTTTTTAAGTTTTTCATCGGTGTCTGGCGGAAAAATCTCAAAAGAAATTATAGTATTGTCGGATTTGTAAATTTCTTCCAACTTCATATTCAAATTATATCATATCAGCTAAAAAATAAACAGGCTATATAGCCTGTTTATTAAAATCTGTATTCCGGAATTTCAAATTTTTCGTTATTTGCATCTTTATCTACAAAATCTAAATAATATTTCATAGCTTTTTCTTTTGCTGAGTTGTAGAATTCATCATCAATAAATTTCTTATGCAACTCAGTTCTGTATCCTGGATAATTACCTAGGTTAGTCGCATAAAGCTCTAAGACCTGTTTATCTATACCTCCGCCATAGGCTTTTGTTTTGGCATCAGTTCCAGAGGGGCGTATTTCTATAAATTTGTCGTTAAATTCTAAATATGTTCCGTCCCCTACAAATTTTATTGATTGTAATGTATCAAAGCACAGACTTTTGAATGAATCATTTAAAATCTCTTTTACATCATCTAAAGTCATTTTACCTTCTTTTACTGCTATTGCCATTGAAAGGTAAAATAAGTCATTTTCTGTTCGTTTTTTCTCACCTTCATTTTTGGCGATTTTTAATTTTTCAATATCAGGCTCTGACTCATTGTAATATGCAATATCAATCCTTGTATCGTAGCGTCCTTTAATTCCGCATTCATCAAAAATCTGTACAAGATATCTTGATAATGAAAAGTCTTTTAATTGTGAAATTAAAGAAGATGCAACTATGATAGCTTCGGTTGCACTTTTTTCTCTCATAGCAATTGCAAATCTTCCGTTATTTGATTTGATTAATTCTTCAGTACCCATTATCATTCCGCCGCTTTCTTCGCCTGCAAATATTAAACGGGGATTTACACCTAAATTAATCGGAGTTGAAAATACATCATCAATTATTACATCATCATGAGGAGCTTTTTTTAGTTTAAGCTCAACTTTTTTCATAATGTTTGCAATTTCTTTGAATCCGACAGGTACATTTACCACTTTTACACCCTGATATTTAGCCCATTCGTCCCAACTTAGGGCTGATGCGGTTGTTTTTATCATAAATCTCGGGTGATTTTTCCATAGACCTTGTGCTTTAAGTTGTTTTGCCTGAAAATCCATCAGCATTAAAAACGCTTGGTTTGCGGTAAAAATAGTCAGAATTGAACGATCATCAAGTTTTATATAATCTATTCCTGCTTCTTCCAATTTCGGAATTCTTAAAATACTTTCTTTTTGTGCAATTGTAAGTCTGTCATGGTCTGGATCTGTAATTAGTACCGTAGTTAAATACGGATAATTTTTAAGTTTTTCTTCATAGTGCATAGTTTCAATTACAGGAAAATATTTTTCACCGCTTGGTCTTTTAGATAGAACTGT
>CASGAK010000081.1 GCA_949299435.1 uncultured bacterium | reverse complement strand
TTTCAATAAAAACTGGCTATGGTTGCTTGCAATACCTCTTGTTGGTATAGTTGTAGGATTGTTCCTAGCTTTAAATAAAAAAGATATAAATGATAATAAAAACTAATCTCAAGAAAAGGTGGAATAAGTGGGTAAAATTTTTGGAATTTCGGATAATCCGGTATCAATAATAGAATCAGCAATAGGATTAAGACCAATAAAAATTAAAAATTATTCAAAACCTGTAAAGATTTATGATAAAGCTGATAATGTTGATAAATTTGTTGGAAAGAAAAAATCTAGCAGTTCAAATCCAATAATAAAAATGCGAAATGGTTTTGGTAAATTGATGGCACATTTTAGTCATAAAGAATAGATTTAATAATTTATAAATTGAAGTAGTGAAAACTTAATAAAATACAAAAAATGGGCGATTAGCACAGTTGGTAGCGCATCACATTGACGTTGTGAGGGTCACGTGTTCGAGTCACGTATCGCCCAGTTTTGTATTGTAAGAGGTTATTATGTTTCGAAAAATCCGAAAAGAAGATAGAGAATTTTACATTAATGCAGTGAAAGATTTATATAAATCAGATGCAGTGTTGCATAGTATACCTGAAAATTATATACAAAAAACGTTTGATGAACTGATGAAATCAGATGTTTATGCTGATGCTTATATAATAGAAAAAGATGGAGAAAAAGCAGGGTATGCACTTTTGTCCAAGACTTTTTCGCAAGAATCCGGCGGAATGGTTGTTTGGCTAGAGGAGATTTATATTCTGCCTCAATATAGATCATTAGGGCTTGGTGGGGAGTTTATAAGATTTTTGAAAGAATGTAATGATTTTAAACGTGTGCGTCTTGAGTTGTCTAATTCTAATTGTAGGGCTTATGAAGCATATAAAAAGTACGGGTTTGAAATCTTCGATTATAAACAAATGGTCTATATTAAAAAGGAGCTTTAATTCAGCTCCTTTTATAAAAATTCTAATAAGATTGCAAAGTTTTAAATATTTTCGATATATTTTTCAATATCTTCATCTGAAATCATTTCAGTTGCAGCTATTAAAATTTTATTTTCATCAAGTTTTATTCCGCCTAAAATTCCGGCAGATTTTAATTTTTCTAAATAATTATCAGCATTTTTAACTTTAATTACAAACTCATTGAAGAAGTTCTTATTTAAAGTAGGAATACCTTTTTCAGTTAGTTTTTCTGATAATTTGTGAGCTTGTCTAGAGCTTAGATAACCAGCTTGCCTGAAGCCTTTTTCACCTAGTAAACTCAAATATACGGTTGCACATAGCCCTATTAAGGCTTGATTAGAACAAATATTACTTGTGGCTTTTTCTCTTTTTATATGCTGCTCTCGAGTTTGAATAGTAAGACAGAATGCTTGGTTTCCATCAGCATCTACAGTCCTTCCTGCAAGTCTTCCCGGGAGTTGTCGCATAAACTTTTCTTTGCATGCGATAAATCCGGCGTGTGGCCCGCCAAATTCTTGTGGAATTCCAAGTGTTTGAATATCTCCGACTACAATATCGGCACCATATTCTGAAGGCGGTTTTAAAATTGATAGTGTAGAAATATCTGTGCATACAATTAAAAGTGTATTTGCCGGCTTAATTATTTCCTGAATTTCACCGTAATAATCAGGAGTTTGTATCAATACACAAGCATAATCATCGGTATTGTCAGGTATATTCTTAAAATATACAATATCAATTCCATTAGCCCAGCTATATGTGTTAATGACTTTTTTATATTCAGGATTGAGGTTTTCAGCTACAAGAACTTTTGATTTTTTTGAAATCCTTTTTGCCATTAATATAGCTTCAGCACAGGCAGTGCCTCCATCATAGACAGTCGCATTTGATATATCCATACCAGTAAGTCTTGAAATCATTGTTTGAAATTCATACATTACCTGCAAAGTTCCTTGTGAAATTTCAGCCTGATAGGGCGTGTAAGCTGTCAAAAACTCAAATCTGTTAGCAATTTGACCAATGCAGGCAGGTATAAATTTATTATATACACCGCCTCCTAAAAAACTTATATAATCAGTTTTGTTTTTGTTAGCGAGGGCTTTTACTTTTTTTTGAGTTTCCATTTCACTAAGAGCTTGGGGCAAATCTAATTTTGCCGTTCTTGCAGATGTTGGAATCATTTTGAATAAATCTTCTATCTTATTTATTCCGATGATATCAAGCATTTCAGCTTTGTCGCTATTGTTATGTACTAAAAAATTGTTCATTATTCTAATTCTTCTTTATAGTCTTCATATTCCATTAAATCACCCAGTTCAGCTTCACTGCCTGTTTTTTCAATTTTTACAAGCCAGCCTTTTTCGTAAGAATCTTCATTTAAAGTTTCAGGTGCATCTGCAATTCCGTTGTTTACTTCAATGATTTTTCCGCTAATTGGCATATAAATTTCGTTTGCAGCTTTTACAGATTCAATAGTTGCAAAAGTTTCACCTTTTTTATACTCTGTTCCAACTTCCGGTAATTCTAAAAATACTATATCCCCAAGTTGCTCTACAGCATAATCTGTCAAACCTATTGTGTAAGTGTTGTCAGAATTCTCGAGAATATATTCGTGAGTTTTTGAACATAAAATTTTTTCTGTGATACTCATTTTTATCTCCTATTTGCTTTTTACTATATTTCTTTTTGTTATAAAGGGACGTTTAACAATTTTGGCATCGTGTAATTTCTCTCTTATCATAACTTGAACAATGCTGTCTGTGCAAATTTCTTCAATATTTTTTACATAAGCAAGTGCAATATTAGCATTTAATGTAGGAGAAATTCCGCCGCTTGTAACCGTACCGATTTTTTCTCCTTTATAATACACATCATATCCGTGTCTTGCAATATTTTTATCAAGCATTTGAAGTCCGACTAATTTTTTGTTAATCCCGTTCTGGATTTGATTTAAAATCACTTTTTTACCATTGTAATCAGTGGTTTTATCTTTTGGTACTGACCAAGAAAGTCCGGCTTCGATAGGTGTTGTATTTTCATCTAAATCATTTCCATACAAGTGCAATGCGGCTTCAAGTCTTAAAGTATCTCTTGCACCAAGTCCTATTGGTTTGATTCCAAAAGGTTTGCCGTATTCTAAAATTTTGTCAAATAATTCTTCACTGTATTCATTTTCCACGAGTAATTCAAAACCGTCTTCGCCTGTGTAGCCCGTTCTTGAGGCAAGTAATTTTATTCCAGCTACTTCGGCAGGACGAATTGTAAATGAGTTTTGATCTGTGTTAAGTCCCATTGTCTGTAGAAGTTCAGCTGCCTTTGGTCCTTGAATTGCAAGAAGTGAATAGTTATGTGACTGATTATCTATTTTTACATCAAGTCCTTTTTTGTTTCTCACTAACCAGTTAAGGTCTTCATCAATTCTTGCCGCATTGCAAATTATCAGATATTCTAAAAGTCCCAATTTATAAATTATTAAATCATCAACTAAACCACCTTGTTTGTTTGTTAACTGGCAATATACAGCTTTTTCGTAAGTTAGTTTAGAGATATCTTGGGG
>CASGAK010000080.1 GCA_949299435.1 uncultured bacterium | reverse complement strand
GGCAAACGGACTGTTCCTTTGTATAAAATAACTACCCGAAATTTTCATAACTCAGCAGCATTGTATGAAGTCAAAGAAGGATATTTTATTGAAACTGAAGAATCCGGAAAGCCGGTGTTGGGTACAGGGCAAATAAGATCAGGTCTTTTGGAAATGTCAAATGCCGACTTTAAAGGTAATATTTCATATTTTCAAATGGCTAAATTGCAAATGGAAATTTCTAATAAACTGATATCAACCAATAAAGAACTGCTTGAAGAAGCTCTGAGGTTGGTAGGAAGCTAAGACTTGTAATTCTGTATTTCTTATGGTTTTAAACTCCATTTTACAAAGGAACCCGAATGCGGTTCCTTTTTGCTTTTAAATATTTATTTTAACAGGAGTTGCGATATTGTTTAAAATTTTTATTATTTCCTCTGATAAATCTTCAGGACCAGTTATATTCTGCTTAACCAGATTTGCAAATTCGGATTTTTTAAATTCATGCATACCTCTGTTTTTGAAAATTTCTTCAAGAATTTTAACTTTCGGAGCTTGCTGATTAAGCAACTTAAAGTCGATTTGTGAAATGTTTAAAAATGCATAGTTAAGTGTTCTCTCAATAAGTTCTACTGGCAAAAGGTCTTCAAATTCTCCGCAAGTAAGAATATAAATATTATCAAGATTCCTCAGGTTTAAATTTATTGATTTCAAATTCTCCTCCGCATCTTTGTCCAAAAGGACAAAAATAGGAATTTTAAGCTCTTTTGATAAATCATAATAAGTTTTAACTACTTGATTTTTTCCGCCTGCTGAAATTACGTGTATACCTAGTCTGTCAAAATTTATTCCGAAAATATCAGCAAATGCAGGCAAAAGAGTTTCTTCTGTTATTCCTTCACAAATTATTACTTTTTCTATTGGAAAATGAAGTTCTTTTATTGCTCTTGCTGATTTTATATCGGAATTTTCTCCGAGAGCTTTTAGCCACTGCAAATTTTTTACGTCATTATCATCAATAAATTCTAAAAATCCTTTGTAGTTAATTTTGTTTTTAAGTAATATCTGAGTTTGTTCAGATAAATTAAATATAGAGTTTTCATAGTCAAATAGTCTTTGATTAATTAAAAAATCTCCATCTGATTTTATGTTTAAGTTTTCAAAAGAGAAGTTAATGATTTTTTCTGCAAAGTCTTTTAAAATTGAATAATCTAAAGTATCAAGTGTTTGTTTTTTTAATTTGGGCTGTATTAAATTGCCCGTAATAATATCTTTAAAGACTCTTAGATATTTAATTTCAGTATTTTTAAAGCGTGTGAGTCTGTCTATTGAAATTTTTAATTGCTCTATAGTAAGTGGTTTTATTTTTAACTTTTCCAATATTCCCTCGTTACATTCCTTAACTGTTTTTGTTAAATTATAGCAATTTTTTTTAAACTGTGTTGTTTATATAAATATACGGAGTGAATAGTAGTGTATTCAGTAGGTTTAAATTCTTGTCAATATAATTATAGCACAACTGGGAACGTAAAAGTCGCACCTGTTAAAAATATTGAACAAAACCAAAGTGTTCAATTAAATCCTGCTGTGACTAGTCCGATAAACAATACAATCCCATATAATCCTTCATTTAGTGCTTCTGCTCTAAGAACAAGATTAAACAGTACTGAGGAAAAAAATAAGTATAATGCAATATCTGCTCAACTTGATAAATCTTCAAGGAAACAATTAAAAGAATTATTGAAATCGGGAATCTTGCTGAATGCTAATTCCAATGACAGATCTAGTGTATTAGATAATTTATATAAAATTTTACAAAATGATAGAGCTCCTGGCTTGCCTAATGAGGTTATATTAAAAGATACAATTGCGATATTGAATGATCCCCATATAATAACTCAGCAATTTGGAGATATTCCCAAAAACATGAATGAAAAGCTGATAGATAAATATATGGACGATAATAATATGAATAAAGATAAGCTGATTCCAAGGAAATTGGCAGATTTAGATATAAATGTAGAACATTCAGGCACATGTGTCGCTTCAAGTATAGAATTTAATCTGGCTAAGAAAATGCCTGCAGAATTTGCTAGATTTGTTGAAGGAATTAGTTCTCCTAGAATGTCAGTAGATAAAACAATTCAGTTAAAAAATTTAACTGAAAATACATTGGATTCAATATGGCTTTTGAATGCATTTGAAGTCCCGTTTAAAATGGATAATTTTAATAATGCAAAATTAACGTTTGCTCCAGATAAAAATGCTATAATAAGGGCAAGAATACAAGTTGCCAATAAAGATCCAAACGAACGTTCATCAGTAGATGTTTTGATGCAGTCTACTTTAATGCAAATAGGCTCACAACAAACTTATGATTCCTTGAGTGATAAAAGAAAAGGAAAATTTAACCAAAATGATAAAGGTTTAATTGAATTTGAAAAAACATTTACAGAATCAGTAGTAGAAGATAAAAACAAAGTATCTGTTACTTATCAAACAGTAGATGATAATGCTCGATTGATAGGTTATGAAACTGATTTTGAAACTATGAAACATCAAATATCAGATGCTTTGAAAATGGGTGAAAATGTAATTATCGGCTATACTCAGGTCGATGATAATAATGAAATTATAAACGGACATGAAATTACGATTATTGGTCAAAAATATGATAAAAACGGTAAATTAATATTCATATGCAACGATACTGATGATGATATCCCAAATGCCATAGAGTATAGTGCAGAATATTTATTACCGAAAATTCATCATGCAGGTCTTCCTCAAGAGGTTGTGAAAGATGATGTAAAATTAGTTGAAAACTGGGTAGAAGGACTTAAATCTTATAATGAAATGAAAAAAAATAAATCAAATATTGCCGATTTAAATCAGCAAAAAAATGCAGCTTAACTATTCTTTACATAAAGGACAGAATTAAGCAATTAAAATTTTTATGAACGTTTAAGACATCAGAAAAAGGTTAGTAAAATTATGAATTTAAATTTGTATTTGAATAGCAATCTGCTAAAGATGTATTTGCAAAAAGGGCAAAATAATAATTCTGTGAATACAGAAAAAACAAACTCGCCTATAAAGACGAGTATTTTTTATATAAATGATGTGCATGGACAAAATATAAGAATGGAAAGACTTATTAGTGCATCCAATCAATTTGATAGTTTTGTGCCATCAAATAATGATAAATTAAAACTGGCATCAGGAGATATAATGCTTGGTGAGGATGAAAAAGCCGTCAAAACAGCAGATAAATTTTTGAATCTAGCAGGTATAATGGCAACAGTTTTGGGTAATCATGAATGTGATATGCCTACTTCTCAATTTGTTAATTTGATTAGTGATAAAAAATATAAATTGCTTGGTATGAATATGAATCCTCCTGTACAAAACCCTTTAAGTAATTATATTGAAAAGTCATATGTACAGGAAATTAATGGAAACAAATACGGAATTATTGGGCTAGTTCCCAGCGACATGTCATTGCATGTAAAATTACAGGAACATTTGCCAGAGTTGGCTATAGAACCTGATTTGGATAAAAGTATTGATGCGATACAAAATGAAGTCGATAAATTTAAAAAACAAGGAGTAAATAAAATTATACTTCTTTCTCATTCGGGTTATGATAATGATGTAAAAATAGCAAAACAAGTTAAAGGTATTGATGTAATATTAGGAGCACATACACATAATTTGCTAGAAGGTATAAAGGAAGATAAAAATCTCTTTTATTCTCCAAACGGTGAACCTGTAATTATTACACAGGTAGGACGTGATGGAAAAAATTTCGGGGTATTAAATCTTGAATTTGATTCGAATGGTGTTATTACTAAAGCTCAAAATAATGTTGGTAAAACAGAAAATTACGGTAGAAATCTTGTTGCACGTAAGGAATTTGAAAAAATTCTAGGTAAACCCGAAGTTGTAGGTTCCCTGTCTTCTGTTGAAAAGTTCCCCAAAGAGATGTATGTCCAAGAGAATGCACATTGTAACTTTATTGTAGATGCGATGAAAGATATGCTGGGTACTGATATTGCACTTATGAATGCAGGTAATATAAGAGGACAATTTGAAACAGGCAGAGTAGATACAAGAGATTTGGCTGTAATTTCACCTTTTGCAAATAAAGTTGTAATAATTGATTTGACAGAGGAAGAAATAGTCAATGCTATAAAAAGACGAACAGAAGTTACATTAAAATCTAAGGATCACCGTCCGGGGATAGTACAAGTTTCAGGATTAAAATATACCTTTAACAATCAGGGCAAACTTCTTTCTATGTCTTTTGTTGATAAAAACAATCAAGAGCATCCTATAGATATAAATAATCCAAGAAAAGACAAAACCTATTCTGTAGCCTCTGATGATTTTTGTATAGTTGGAGAAGATGGTGGACTAGGACTACCGCATAGACTAAAAGATGCTAAAAAAATATTTAATTATGACAAAGATGTTGTAGTTGCCCAATATATAAAGAAACAAACTGAACCTATAATCGTAAAATCTGATGGTCGTATAATAAATATTGATAACAAAGATAAAAAGACTAGAGCCTAATAATCGTACTGTTCGTG
>CASGAK010000079.1 GCA_949299435.1 uncultured bacterium | reverse complement strand
TTTAATGGTGGGCGTGAAGAGACTCGAACTCCCATGCTTTCGCACTAGTTCCTAAGACTAGCGTGTCTACCATTCCACCACACGCCCGTATTTAATTGTCAAAAGTTTTTAAACTTTTGCGTATCCCCCCTCTCACAAACGATACCTAATCATTTGCTCGGCAGAGTACCACACGCCTGTATTCTTTTGTCAACTTCTTTAGGGTACCTTGAAAAAAAAATAATGTCAATAGTTTCTATTGTCAAATTTTTCAGGGTGTGCTGAATTTGACAGTATAATTTCATAATACTCATTTTTATCAATATTTACACCCATTGTTTTTGTATCACAATATTTTTTCTTTTTCTTTTTTAATAATTTTTTGTAATCGCCTGTCATATATCATATTATATTACAAAATTTTAAACAGCCACTTGCAAAATTTTGTTATTTGTTTTACGATACTATCTACGAACGTGCGTCGGTGTGTTTTTGTGTGGAAAAAACGTTTACACCGATTAAGGAATTTAAAAAGTACGAAATATAAGCATATAAAGGAAAAGGAAAATGAACCCTATTATTGATGAATTAGAAAAAACTTACATGGAAAAAGAATTGCCGGAAGTTAACCCTGGTGATACCGTTAAAGTTTTCGTAAGAATTATTGAAGGTAACAAAGAAAGAACACAAGCATTTGAAGGTACTATTATTAAAAAACACGGTGAAGGTATCAACAAAACTATCACTGTAAGAAAAGTATTCCAAGGTGTAGGTGTTGAACGTGTATTTTTGATGCACTCTCCAAGAATTGAAAAAATCGCACTTCTAAGACGCGGTGATGTTAGACGTTCTAAATTATATTATCTAAGAGAACGTTCAGGAAAAGCTACTCGTATCAAGGAAAAAATTGAAAAAAGATAAGACACATATTCACTGGTATCCCGGTCACATAGCAAAAGCTGAAAGAAAGCTAAAAGAGCAATTGTCACTTGTGGATTCAGTGATAGAAGTACTTGATGCAAGAATTCCGCTCTCAAGCGGGTATGACAATATTGCGGGGCTGTTAAAGGACAAGCCCCGTTTAATTTTGTTTAATAAATCCGATTTAGCTGACAGACAAAAACTTAAAATTTTTGCTGAAAAAATTGAAAAAGAGTCAGGCTATCCTGTAATTTTATCCGATGCAAAAAATTCAAAAGATTTAAATGTTATAGTCAAAAAAGCAATAGAGCTTTCAGAGCCTCGAATTCAGGCAATAATGCAAAAAGGGCTTTTAAGACGTCCGGCAAGAGTTATGGTAGTCGGTATGCCAAATGTTGGAAAATCAAGTATTATAAATAAACTTACAAGATCTTCCAAAACTAAGACAGGGGCAAAAGCTGGGGTGACAAGACAACAGCAGTGGGTAAGGATTAATCCACAATTGGAGCTTCTCGATACCCCGGGTATTATCCCAATGCGACAAGACGATCAATTCAGAGCTCTAAAGTTAGCATTTGTAAATTCAGTATCAGAGAATGCTTATTCAAATGAAATTGTAGCAAATGAACTTTTGAAGCTGCTTTCTGAGAAATATCCTTCAATTGTCAGAGAGTATTATAATTTATCAGAAGATAAAGAAATCAGTATTGAAAATATATCAAATTCTCGTAATTGGATAAAAACAGGTGGAGAGGCAGATATTGAAAGGACTGCTATTTATATTTTAAGAGATTTTAGAGAGGGAAAAATAGGAAAGTTTGTTTTAGACGACTTGGAGGGGTAATGGAGCTTACCAAAGATTCTCATATAATGAAATTATTTTCATATGATTCAGAGTATAAAAATTATGCAGTGATTGGTACTGATGAGGCTGGGCGGGGGCCTGCTGCTGGTGGTGTGTTTGCAAGTGCGGTCTATTTTAATAATCATTCTGAAGATTTAATTGAAAAACTTTCAATTCTCAATGACAGTAAGCAGCTTTCAAAGAAAAAACGCGAAATGCTATATGATATAATTTTAGAAAATACAATAAATTCAACAGTGTGTATTGAAGTTGATGAAATTGAAAAGATTAATATTTTGAATGCATCTTTAAAAGCGATGAAACTTGCTGTCAAAGATGTAATAAAACAAGCAGCTGTAGTTGAAAACCTTGGTGAAAATTATGATAAATTTTTTGTACTTGTCGATGGCAATAAAAAAATAAAAGATTTCAATACTTGCTCTCAAAAATGGGTGATAAAAGGGGATTCTACATCAGCTTCGATAGCTGCTGCAAGTATTTTAGCAAAAGTTGCGCGTGATAGATATATGGAAAAATTAGATGCAAAATTTCCGCAGTATGGTTGGATAAAAAATGCGGGATACTTAACAAAAGAGCATTTGGCAGCTATTGATAAGTACGGTTTGTGTAAGTATCATAGACCTTCGTTTTTGGCGAAGCATTTTGCTAAAAAAGAGCAGTTGAGTTTATTTTAATTACCAAGGATAGTCATCTTTAATTTCCCAGCCGTCCATCATGATTAATGCAGCACACCAAAATCCTATATTATCTCTGCTGCAGCCCCTTATATTGCCGTTTATTAACCAATCCCGGTCATACTCTTCTTTTGAACTCTCTATGTCGCTTGAATAGCCAATTCCTGCAGGAATGAACTTCTTTTCATGTTGTATAGAAAAGGCAAATACATCTCTTCCATATTTATTTGGTTTTTTAAAACCGTTTATATCTACAAGAATATTAATTGCATGATCTGTTTCAGTTGGAAATAAATCTATTGAAATTATCATAGTACCATCTGCAAGTACAAATTTAGGGTTATCTATAATAGCACCATAGCCGTTTGCTATGGTACCATTTGTGCCATAGTAATTTATATCCGTAGGAAATTCACCGACTTCATAAGTTTTAATTATTTTCAAATAAGGTTTTAGATAAGTGTTAAAGAATTTAATAGTTTCATTATTATTACCAAAATCCCAATATTTCATGTCTCCATAATCAATTTCTGCTCTATTGAGTGCTTGGCTCATAATAGAATAAAATTTTTGTAGTTGAGCTACAGTCTGTTTTTTTTGATAATTACCGATTAATGTCGGAAGCGTCATCGCTGCTATTATCCCTATTATCCCTAATGTTATTAAAACTTCAGCAAGAGTAAAAGCCTTTATTAATGGTGGTTTTAGTCTATTTGAGCCCCCCCCCCCCTGGCTGTATTTCTCTCATAGCAAGTGTTTTCATCTTTTTCTCCTTTCTTTAGACTTCAAAAAGTGAGCGAAGTCTTGCTTCTATATCTTCTTCATCTAAATCTTGAGTTATTTTGTTTAAATCTATTGCCATTTGGTAATAGTTTGCAGCATCGTTAGTAAATCCCATTTCTTGACTTGCTCGACCCGCGTTAAAGTAAGCTAGTGTGTAGCTTGGATTCAACTCGATTGCTTCTTCAAAGTATTCAAGAGCTTCTTCAGCGTCCATAAGCCCATCTAAATATAATATACCAAGATTGTTATGTGCAAATTCATTTTCAGGATTAAGCTCAATTGCCTTATGATACGATACAAGGGCTTCTTCTAAATAATCTTTTTCCCAAAGAGCAATACCACATTTTGAATATGCTCTGTAATCTTCAGGGTTAAGAGTAATTGCATCACAGTATGCTTTTATAGCTTTATCAAGGTCATATTCAGCCATGTGAATATCTCCAAGTGCAAGGTAAAGATCATAATTTTTAGGATCTAAAATTATTCCCGCTTGGTAAGTCGCAACTGCAGCTTCAATATTCCCCTGTACTTCTCCGTAAATAGAGCCTAAAGCCTGACAAACTATGGAAGTCCATTCTTTATCAGGATTAAGTTCGATAGCTTTTTTATAGTGCTCTATTGCATCATCATATAATTCAGCTTTTGAATATGCATAAGCTAAAGAGTTGTTATAAAACGGATTGTCAGGCATCTCATCTACAGCCAGCTTAAATGCACTGACTGAGTTAATTTTATCTTCTTTTTTAAGGTATAAATGCCCTAGTTCATAATAAATTTGACCTTTGTCCAAGCCAAATTCTAATAGTTTTTCATAGCAATCAATTGTTTCATCTGTATTTTCGGGAAAATAAGTTTGTAAAACCGTTGCCAGTTTGATAAGTACTTCTCTATTAAGCGGGTTTGTTTCTAGAACTTGTCTGTAGCATTCGACTGTCATATCAAGCTCGTTATTTTTTAAGGCAAGATCACCCATTTTGTTATAAAAAATATCGCTGTGATTTGTGTTTGATACTGCTTTTTTATACAAGTTTTCTGCTGCAGGGTATAGTTTAAATTTTTCTAAAAATTTCCCGACTGTATTGTAGGTGAATACAGAAAAGTCATCTGACATGTTTTTGTAAAACATTTTTATAGTAGGTCTGTCCCATGCTAGCATAAGACTGCCTGATAGAAAATAATAAAGAAAACTCATATAATCAGATGCATTTGCATTTTTAGAATTGATTTTTTGCAATATAGCTTGGGATAAAATTAATCTTGGACGTGCTGAATTTAGTTTTCCCATTTTGATTGCGGATTTAAATTCAGCTTCAGCAGACTGAAAATCTTGAGCCATTTTCATAAAAAATCCGGTGTACATATGAGCATTCATGTTTTTAGGTGCTAACGATACAGCGGTTTTACATTGCTCAATGGCTGTTTCAATACTAATTTGGCCTTGCTCAAACATCAGACTCGCTAATCTGTAATATGATTCAGGAAGTGTCGGATCATATTTTACCGCGTCAATGTAATGCTCGATAGCTTCATTTAAATCACTGTTATTTTGTCTGATTAGATATCTTTCATGTGCTAATCTGGCTTTTTCAAGTGAAACTTTAGCTTTTTCGGCATTATTTTCGGACGTGTGTATTACAGGTTGTGATAAAATCTGTTCTGACATTGTGAGCTCCATATAAGATGTATATAATAACTTTTCGTCATATATATATTAAACTTTAACCAATAATTTAAAAATCGTATAAATATACTAGATAGTAGAATAATCTATACTAAAGTTGGAAAGTTGCAGATTGTTAAATTATAATTCATTTAATTTTATCCCTTTTTACCTTTGTAATATAATTATTGTATGGATTATTTAAAGAATACTTATGATTGTATAGTGGTAGGTGCAGGTCACGCAGGTTGTGAAGCGGCGATTTCTGCTGCAAGACTTGGGGCAAAAGTGCTTTTATGTACTTTAAATTTGGATAATATAGCTCTAATGCCTTGTAATCCTGCAATAGGAGGTCCTGCTAAGTCGACATTGGTACGAGAAATAGATGCACTTGGCGGTGTAATGGGTGAAGTTGCAGATGCTACTTATATCCAAATGAAAATGCTTAATTCTTCCAAAGGTCCTGCTGTAAGAGCTCTTAGAGCACAATCTGATAAAAAACAGTATATGAATTATATGAGAAATATTATCGAAAATAATGATAATATTTATCTTCGCCAAGCCTGTATTACAGATTTAATCGCAGAGAATGGCATCATTTGCGGGGCTGTCGATGAATTCGGTATTGAATACAAAGCTAGGTCAATTATTTTAACAACAGGTACTTCTCTTTCTGGCAGAATTTTTGTCGGATTAAAATCTTATAGTGCAGGTCGATTAGGAGAGCAGGCTGCTATTGGTCTTTCAGATTCTTTAAAAAAACTCGGAATAAATATTAAAAAGCTCAAAACAGGTACTCCGCCAAGGGTTGATAAAAGAACCATTGATTATTCCAAAATGACTATTCAGCCTGGAGATCAGGAATTGAATTTTTATTCTTTCAAACCTAATAGACCTATTAGAGAACAATACCCGTGCTATTTGACAAGAACAAACGAAGAAACTCATAGAATTATTCGTGAAAACTTGGATAAATCTCCAATGTTTCAAGGATTAATTGAAGGAGTAGGTCCGAGATATTGTCCATCTATAGAAGATAAAATAGTCCGTTTCAGCTCAAATCCTTCTCATCATATTTTTATTGAGCCTGAAGGATTAGGAACTTATGAAGTATATATTCAAGGTTTTTCTAGCAGTCTTCCTGCAGACGTTCAGGTTAAAATGCTCCATACTCTGCCTGGATTAGAAAAAGCACATGTGATAAAGCCTGCTTATGCCGTAGAATATGACTATGTACCTGCTGTGCAGACATTGCATTCATTGATGTCTAAAGATATAAAGGGATTGTTTTTTGCAGGACAAATTAACGGTACGAGCGGCTATGAAGAAGCTGCGGCTCAAGGTCTTATTGCTGGTATCAACGCAATCAATTACATGAATAACTCTGAAATGCTTGAGCTATCAAGAAGCTCATCATATATCGGTACGTTAATTGATGATTTGGTAACTAAAGATATCCAAGATCCTTATAGAATGCTTACCTCCAGATCAGAATACCGATTACTTCTAAGACAGGATAACGCAGATGCTAGGTTAACTCCTATTGGTCATAAAATCGGTCTTATTGATGAGGTGCAGTTTAAAGTATTTACGGAAAAGCAGCAAAATATCGAAAAAGAAATGCAAAGGCTTCAAGAATATAAAATTTCGGCAACTGATGATGTTAATGAAAAGTTGTCAAAATATAATGAGCATATTGAAAGAGGTATGCGTGCTGCTGAATTACTAAAACGTCCAAATATTTCTTATAAAATTCTAAAAGAAATTGATGAAAATATTGCAAATGCAAATATTTCTCGTGATGTATATGAGCAGGTAGAAGTGCTTATTAAATATGATGGATATCTAAAACGTCAGGAATTTCAGGTAGAACAGGCAGGAAAACTGGATAAGTATAAAATTCCTGATGATATTGATTACGAAAAAATTGATCACATATCATCTGAAACTAAGGATAAATTAAATAAAATCAGACCTAAGACACTAGCTCAAGCATCAAGAATTGGCGGGGTTAAGCCTGCTGATATATCGGTTTTGATGGTGTTACTTGAACGACATGCTATTGCAAGAAAAATCTAATAATAATAGTTGTAATAGCTATTATTGCTGTTAATGTCCAGTTTTTTATATTCAATTCGATTGTTTTGCATAACTTGCTCAAATGCGTGGTCTTTTAGATCGTTTACTTTGATGTTGAATTTTCCCATAACATTTTTTCGTTTAATATCAAAAAATGTATTTCTGGCATCATATATCCAAAAGTTATTCATTAAAGTGCCCAGTGCAAAAACCTGTTGTCGTGAAGAAATTGAATCTCCGTTAATTTCATATTGGCTTTTAAATGAGGGATTATTACATCTTTTTTGTAAATTCATTTGAGGGGTATTGCTAAATTGATTAATTCTCATTACTTTTTCCTTTGTCACTATTATTCTAAGTATAAAGAATAAATCAATTTACACAATTCTACTACTTTCTTTATAAAAATTTACACAAATAATGGAAAATGTGATTATTAGTGATAACTAAATTTATGATTAAATAGTAATCTATATAATCCTTGCAAGTAAATTTTTGTAAAATAGTAGTGGTCATTATCAAAATTAATCTTTTATAGTAGTTATATATTCTGTAAGATATAGTTATAACTGTTAATTATGATAGATAAAGTCAATTTACGCCCGCATAATAAAATCTATTTTAAAGGAATACGAACCCCTAAGAGTCCCTGTCTATTTGTATTAGATCTTGGGGGGACCTTTGCAGAAGGTAGCAGCAAGGATATTGAAAGTGTATGTAAAATTGCAAAGTCAAAAAATGCATCTTTAATCTATACTACAGGTAAAGATATTAATAACTTTCAAAATTTACAAAAACAATGTAAATTATTGGGTTTTGAATTTCCATTGCCTGATTTTTTAATTGCAAAAAATGGGCTTTTTATTTACAAAAAAAATAATGGAGTGTTAGTTGAAGATAAAAAATGGAAAGAAAAAGTAAGTAAGAATTTTGATCGTAAAAAAATATTAGAGCAGGCAAGAGAAATTGCATTATCCCATGATTTTTCAATGAACGGTAAAAAACCAAATAATTTTTCAGATTCGAAATTGTGTGAGTTTGATTTAGAAGAAAATGATAGCATGATTCGTTTGATATGTTCTGATTCATCTGCTATAACAGCTGAAAAAAGATTAAATGAAAAATTTAAAAGAGCCGGCATGAATCTGAGGATTATTAGACAAGTTTTTCATAAAGATGAGTTGGAGCAGGTTTTAACTCCCGAACAGCTTGAAGTTTGTTCTGCACGTTATGAAGTTGATAAACCGTTTTGTCACATAATAGATATTTTATCTGCTGATAGATGTGATGCTGTCAATTATTTAAAAAAAATATTGGATATACCTAATTCGGAAATTCTAATTGCAGGTAATGATAAAAAAGACATATCACTGTTGCCTTTGACTTTATTTGATGCAATGTTTATTTGTCCAGCAAATTCTACACGTGATTTGATTAATCTTTGTAATATTTTAATGTCTCAAAATATTTACAAAAGTGATAAAATTGGTGCTAAAGGTGTTTTGGAGGGAATAAAACATTTTATAGCAGATGCATAGTTGTATATTGTCGAGTTAATCAATATTAAATAGTATAGCTACAGAAGTAAAATTAAAAAATAGTTTTTGATATAAAATAATTTGTATGCAAACGAAATTTTAAATATATAAATACAATAATACTAGGTATAAGAAGGAAGAAGTATAATGGAGAAAAAAGATTTGTTGAATAAATTATCAGAGTTGTGGGAAAAAGAGCTATTACCCATGCTAAGGCGAAAAGAAGCTGATAGATTAAAGACTCGTAAAATTTATCTGTTTTGGAAATTTATAGCTTTTATTTCTCCGATTTTTTGGCTTATTGATTTGTTGTTATTAATAAAAAATAAATTTATTGGTGATACTGGATTTATTATTTTTATGGTAGTTATGTTTGGTTCTTGGATTGCCATGGCTATTGCTGTTAAAATGATGTTTGATATTTCCAAAAATTTTGATTTTTACGTTAAAAAAGATGTTATAATGAAATTATTTAATGTAATTTCAGCTTTTCCTGAATTTAAAATAGAGATGAAAAACAATAATCATTTGGGGATTGATATAATTAATCAAAGTAATGTTTTAGCAGAAGCAAATGTTATAGACTATAACGACACATTTGAGGGTACAGTTTTGGGGATACCTATTACGATTAAAGAATTAGGTTTGTTTTATTCTGAGTCAAAATGTGAAAAAACTAGAGATAACAGTTTGAGCGTATTTAATGGCTGTTTAATCTGTATAGATATGAATAAAAAATTTAAAGGTCATACTATTATAAAAAGTAAACAATTCTTTTCAAAATTACCAGATTTGAGCACTGCCTCAATCGTACTAAAATTATGTTCATTTTTTGATGTAATAAATAAAATGAAGAAATTGAAAAGTTATACAAAAGTTTTGACAGAATTTTCGTCTTTCAACAGTAGATATGATATTCTTTCCACAGATCAGGTAGAAGCAAGATATTTGCTTACTACTGCATTTATAGATAGATTTTATAATCTAAAAACAGCATTTAACGCGAAAAAAATAAATTGTTCTCTAAAAGATAATAAGATTTTATTTGCATTTTCACTCAAGGAGGATTTATTTAAAATTGGATACATAAATGAGCCGCTTACAGATAAAAAACATTTTGATATGGTGATAGAACAAGTTCTGTCTGTAATGGATTTTGTAGAATATTTCAAACTTAATCTTAAAATTGGGTTGTAATATTTTATATTATCTAAAATTTTATTAGTTGAAAAATTATATGAAAAATATTTAAATATCTGTAGATTTTGATAATTTATAAATCAAATGTGGCATTTTCTTATTTCTGACAATTTTTATAAATTCGCCACAGATTTTTGCTCCCAATTTTTCAGCAACTCTACGAGATGGAAGGTTGTTTGGACGAATTTCAAAAATAACTTCATTTACCTGTAAAATGTTAAAAGCATATTCCTTAAGAGCTTTAGCAGCCTCTGTTGCGTACCCCAGGTGCCAGTATCCTTTTTTTAGAATATAACTGATTTCATAGTACTTATCGCCGGCAATTATATCTTGTTTTAGTGCTGCTTGACCTATAATTTTATTTGATTCATTTTCAGACATTATAAAAAATCCAAGATGGTGTTTTTTATAATGTTCTAAGTTTTTGTCGATCCATTCTTGAATGTCGTTATCAGTAAAATCATATTCCCAAGCATGCATGACATCTTTATCTTTTAGAATCGTTTCTAATTCTGCAAAATCGTTTTGAGATATTTCTCTTAAAGTTAATCTTTCAGTTTTTAAAAATATATTTTGCATGAATTCTATTTTATGATAAATATCTTTACAAATCAATCTAGACGTAAAACTACATTTATACAAAAAAACTCCCGGAGATGGGTTCGAACCACCGTCAGAAGAGCCAGAATCTTCCGTCCTGCCACTAGACGATCCGGGAATAAAAGTAATACAAATAAAAAACTCCCCAGGTTGGACTCGAACCAACAACCTACCGGTTAACAGCCGGTTGCTCCGCCATTGAGCTACTGAGGATTACT
>CASGAK010000078.1 GCA_949299435.1 uncultured bacterium | reverse complement strand
CAATTAGAGTAGTAGAAAAGACAAAAGTTAAAATATGTATTGTCGGAAAAATAAGAGAGGTTATGCAAAACCCAATACCCATTCCTATTAGCAGGCTCGTTAGCACAGGTAAAAGAATTTTTAATGAACGAAAATACCAAAAGATTAATCCGCTTACAAAAATTGTCGAAATAATACAAATTAAATTAATTTCATTCATTGATTTTGCACTTGCATAATATGCATGCACAGGTGCCCCGGTGAGATAAACTTTTAATTCATTATTCTGATAAGATTTTTTCAAATCTACAAGTTTTTTAACAGCTTTGTTTGTCAAAGTAGGTGAAAGTGCAAGCTCATCATCAACTTTCAAATTCAATATTTCATAATATTTTCCATCAATTGAATTTACACTTTGTGCACTACCTAATGAAATTATGTAATCAGAAAAAAGCCCAAACGGATCTTCTTCAAATGGCAGAATAGAAAAGCCAAGAGGATCATATAAATTATTCAATGCTTTTTGAGAAATCTCATCATAATTCCCCGATTTTAAAAGCGAATAGTCTTTATTTGAAAGCAAATTATTTTTGTATTTTTTATAAAATTCAAGAAGCTTTTGCGGGTTATTTTCTTCTATATAAAAACTCTTTTTATCAAATTCATCTTGAAAATGGATTTTCGCACTTTCCAAAAATTCTAAGTTTTCACTTTCAAAAATTACATTAATATTAGAGGAATATTTTCCGCTCAAATCAATTAAAATTTCATCCTGCACCCCATTTGAGAAAAAGGCTTTTAATAAATTGGTCTCAACTTTTTTAGGATTTAAAAAAGTAAAAACAGCGATTATCCCTAAAACTAAAGCAAATAAAATTCTTAATAAAACTAATTTCTTCATATTTTACAATTAAAATTTATTGATGTGCTACTACCATTTTTCGTTTTTATATCTATTTTTTTTATGTATTTTTTTCCAAAAATAGTTATATTATCAAGCTGCGAAGATGCTGGAGATTTTTCTTTAGGTTTAAGAGCTAAAGTCCAATCCTCCATATTCGTCATATAAAAAATATTGAAATTTTTATTGATGAAAGAATAATTTTTATTGGCAATACCGACAATTATATCATTAATTTGCCTATTTTGATCAGTAGTATAAGAAGAAACTGATTTTATAGGATATAAAGTTTCAAAAATAACACCTTTATCCTTTATAAATTTAAAATTACCACCTGATTTTAGAGTTCTGTTATTTAAAACTTTTTCTTGCTCAAACGTACATTCGACGCTTTTTAACTCAGGCAATTTTTCCGCTACATCTTTAGCTGCAATCGGATAATCAAAAATTCCTGCTGCATATGCACAAGTTGATATGAAAATTAACAATACTAATATAACTATTTTATTGAAAAACATTCTATCCCTTTTTTAAATTTTTCCGGTGCTTCATATAAACTTTTTTGTGTCGCAAATTCTACACAAATCTGCATTGTCTTAGCTTTAAATAATAATTCTTTTGTCTGAGCATCTCTTATTTCATAGTGCATATTTAATGACGGTTCTATTTCATCTAATATTGCTTTTACCGAAATTCTTTGCCCAAACATTGCAGATTTTATAAATTTCATCTCCATTTTAGCAACAGGATACATAACCCCGTCAGCTCTCATATCATCATAGTTATAACCGATTTTATCAAGCAAATTACAGCGTGCAATTTCTGTATATTTCACATAATTCCCATGCCAGACAACATTCATAGGATCTAAGTCAAAAAACGGAATTTCAATTATAGTTTCTGCCTCTATTAACTTCATAAAAACCTCGATAGAAAAATTATAACTTAAAAGATTATTTTATAAAAGTTCCTGATGAAAACGGGCTTTCATTATCCGTATATACAAAATCAAGCGACAAATTATTATTCTTCAACTTTAAAATCACTTCCCTATCAGGCTTTATAACACGAGAAAACTTAATTTTTTTAATTTTATTTTTTGAAATATTCATATCAAAAGCATCTTCTGCAAAAAAATGTGCGAAAAACACCTGAACCACTCCAGGTAATACCGGTACATCTGGGAAATGCCCTTTGAAAAAATTAGAATTTTTTAAAAATACAATTCTTAATTCTGCCTCATCTTTTGAAACTTTTTTATCGATAACAAAAGGAATTGAAAGGTTTAATGCAAAGATTTTTTCTATTCTTTTTCTATCAGTTTTGCCCGCTGAATTTTTTGGAAGTTCAGATAAAAATCTCCATCTTTGCGGCACAATTTCAGAATATTTTTGCATAAAAACTTTCAATTCTTTTATCAAATCAATACTGCCTGACTTTAAAAGTTTTTCAACTCCCAATTTTGACAATACAACAGCTGCACCGATTTTTTCACCAGCTTTTACGCAATAAGAATTTTCGACATTTTCATTTTTTTTCAAAATATTTTCTAACTCAACAGCCGAAATTCTCTTTTCCTGAACTTTAAAAAGCCTGTCTGAACGACCAAGTATTTTAAATTTATCTCCACTTTTTTCTATAATATCATTCAATTGCAATTCATCTTCCAAAAAATAATCCGACTTTACAATAATTTGACTACTATTATCGGTTAGCACTTCAACTTTTTTAAACGGATTAAGAAAATTTTCACCAGAAAAATCTCTATATGCAATCGTTCCACTTTCAGTACTTCCGTAAATTTCAATAACCTTTGAAGTTTTTTCAAAATACTTAAATGTAAAATCATTCAACTTATCGCCGGCTGTGAAAACATACCTTGGCGGATATGGGTTATAATCATATTTTGCCATTCTATCCAAAAATGACGGGGTTGAAATAAACACAAAATCATCACAGTTAATTTCCTCAGGAAATTTAATAATATCAGCATTGATTACGTAACCATTCACAAGCGGATACATAAGAGCAAAAGTCATTCCAAACATATGAGTCATTTTGGCTGTAGTTAAAAACTGACAACCCTCGGGAATAGAAAATTGCTCATTTAGATCCTCTGCCTCTACTATCAAATTATACAAAGTTTTTTTAATAACCTTCGGCACACCGGTAGAGCCGGAGGTGTAAAAATTTACAAATACTTTTTTCTCATCAATTAAATCCAACTCTTGGACTTTGCAATCTTTATTTTCTACTTCCTTTATAAAACTTTCATCAAAATCTGAAAGTCTATTAATATCAGTAAGCAAAAATATTTCTTTTCCTGCATAAATTCCTGATAAAAAATTCAAAATGAATTCAAAATTATTTTCTGCAATAAGTAATAGTTTTTGATTTTTCTGATTTTTTAGCCAACAAATTTTAGGAGAAATTATTTTTTTAATCTGCTCCCAGCTATAATCTGTATTCTTATATTTAACTACTACCTTATCATCATCAAAATTAAACATTATGCTTTCTCTTAAAACGAATTCTGATTATATATTCCACTGTGAACAGAAGTCCTGTAAGCATGTATGAAACGAATCCGTTATATATCGTCCACACCTTTGCACTCATAAATATTGTAGCAAAAGATACCAAAAAATTAAACATTAAAAAAACACACCAAACATAGGTAAGTTTTCTCGTATAATCTTTCACGATATCAGGCAATTCTTTATTACCCTCCATCATTTTTGCAAATTTTTGTATTATAGTTTCATCAGTAAATGTTGATGAAAAAAATATGAAAAATACTAACAAATTTATAAACGCAGGGTAATATTTAAGTGCAATAAAATTCGTAAAATGAAAAGCACAAATTACCACTAACGTAAAAATTATCGAAAAAATTACCCTCATAAAAGCTCTTCAATCGCAGTTACAACATCATCAATAGTTTTTATTTGCTTAAAATTTTCAGGTGAAATTTTCTTATTGGTAAATTGTTGTACTCTCACCGCCAAATCAACCGCATCAATACTATCTAAATCCAAATCCTGAAACAAATCAGCTTCCGGTGTAATTTGTTTTTCATCAATTTCGAAGTCTTCAACGAGTATTGAAGTCAATTCTTTCAATATATCTTCTCTGGTTAATTTTTCACTCATAACTTACTCCTGATTAGCTTGCGCTTCTACAAAATCAGCAAGAGTTTTCACAGAATAGAAATATTCCTTATTTTCTTCATTATCTGAACCCATTTTTAGGTTATATTTTTTCTTTAATGCCATTCCTAATTCCAACGCGTCAATAGAATCAAGTCCCAATCCGTCCACAAAAAGCGGAGCCTCGTCATCAATATCCTCAGGGCTTATATCTTCCAAATCCAACGTGTCTATAATAAGTTGTTTTATTTCGTCTTTAATCATCTTCCTGCCTTTTTAGTCATATGATAATCTAACTTTATATCAAAGTCAAATTATCATTTCTTTAATCTTTTCAGAAATTGCTTTACGAGCCTTAATCTCCGTCATATTCAAATATTCAGAGGGTATAATCAGACTTTTCACTTCTATATTATAATTGATAGTTTTATCGCCTACATCATAAATCGGCTGACCTTTTTGCAAAAAAGGATAATCCGCCGTTATTTTTATTGGGACAATCTCGGCATCTGAATTCATCGCAATAGCTGCGGGTCCTTTGTGCATTTTAAAATCTTCTCCGGCTTTTGTCCTTGTACCTGAAGGAAAAATTATTATATTAAAACCCTCTTTTAAAAATTTATCCGTGTCAGCTTTTAATTCATCTAAATCAATATCGTTAATTATATAAATTGACTTTACTATATTTCTAAAAAAAGGATTTTTTAAAGTTTCTTTTTTGGCAAAACAAGTTGCTCTTGGAATAAGTCCTATCAACACAACAATATCAATAAAAGACGGGTGGCTTGCCACAATTATTTTAGAAGATAAATTTTTCAAACCATCTTCATTTTCTATATTAATTTTTATAAGTCCGATTTTTTGCAAAATATCCTTAAACCACTTCCATACACGATGGATAACATCAGCATAGGCGAATTTTCTATCAATTCCGGACTTTGTAATTGCAATATACGGGAATATTAAAAATCCGATAACAAACGCCCCAATTCCAAAAAGAACAAAACAAGATATAATGAGCACAGATCGGCACAATCTTATCATTTTATTCTCCTCAAAGTATAAAACGGTGATAAAAATTCATCTTTTTCTTTTTCTAAAAATTTCACAAATCTTTCAAACTCATTATCATCGCAAATATTTGATGTTAAACTTAATTCGACTTCATCGGAACCTTCTAAAAATTCTTTTCCCATAAGACAAGAAAAACTTCTGCACTCAGGGACAGTATCCGCATAGCAAAAAATAGTTTTTTCAATCTCTGTGATTGCCTCTAAAAAACCGTTTGAAATTGTATTTTCACCTGCAGATATTGCGTTATACTTACTTTTTATATTATTTATCAATGAAAAATTTCCTATTGTTGCATTATGCACCGATGAACTAAAGGATAGCGGTGACACTTCATTTTCAGTTTTATACTGATTCATCAATACCCCCAACTTATCAAACTCCCCATATCTTGATGCAAAAACCAAATTCACATCCTTTTTTTCATAACAATTGTAAATTGTTGCAAAGGAAATTTTTGAGAGTGTACTTAATTTTCTCCTGATAAGCATTGGAATAAATGACAAATCAGTTTTTCCATCTTGCAATATAGATGTTTTATATATGAAAAATTTTTGATTCATGCTAACATACTAATATAGTTGGAGTTAAAATGCAAAACAAAGTTTTTATCACAGCCTATGATGCCATTTGCAACCTCGGCAACGGAATCGACGAGATTTTTCAAAATGCAATAAATCCTGAAAAAACTTTTCTTACCCCTGATGATACTATCATTAAAGGTGAGAGGTTTTATTTTGGAAAAATCAATTGCGATTTACCTGAAATCTCTGATGAGAACTTCAATACCAGATGCAACAGACTTTTATTATATTTGATAAATAAAATGTCTGAAAAATTTGAAAACCTTTTAAAAAAATATCCGAATAACAAAATAGGAGTTGTCGCAGCAACAACAAATTCCGGAATCGAGGAATATGAAAAAACAAACAATTACAGACACTTTGAAATAGGATCACCTGCTGTATTTATAAAAAACACATTAAATCTCAACAGTTTTTTTGAAAGTGTATCTACAGCGTGTTCTTCAGGGATAAAAGCATTTGCAACGGCTGAAAAATTATTGAATAACGGGATATGCGATGCTGTAATTGTCGCAGGCGTAGATTCACTTGCGAAACTCCCGATATTCGGATTTCATTCACTAGAAGTTCTTTCTAAAGAAAGAACAAATCCGTTTTCCAAAAACCGTAACGGAATAAATATCGGTGAAGCGGCAGCCATTTTTATTATTGAAAAAAATCAAGGAGAAATTGTAATCAAAGGAATTGGAGAAACTTCTGATGCCTACCATGCGGCAACACCTGATCCAAAAGGGTATGAAGCTTCTAAAGCTGTCAAAATTGCACTAGCTCAAGCAAATCTTCCACCTGATGCAATAGATTACATAAATCTACATGGTACAGGTACAAAATCTAATGATCTTATGGAAGCCAACGCGATGTATAACATATTTGGCTGCTGTACAGAAATGAGTTCAACAAAACCTCTTACCGGACATTGTCTTGGTGCTGCAGCGTCCCTTGAGACAGCTCTTTGCTGCGAGATGATCCGACATAATACAATCATTCCACATATTTATGACGGCGAATACGATTATGCACTGCCTGACATAAACCTCATTACAAAACCGACAGAAAAACCTCTTGATAATGTTTTATGTAACGCATTCGGATTTGGCGGGACTAACGCGGTGATAATTATAGGGAGAAACTGATGACAAAATATGATTTGGAAAAAGTTCTACCGCACAAACACCCGATTATTTTTATAGACAATATTCTTGACTATAATTTAGAAGATCATACGGCTAAAACTATCGTGAATATAAATGAAAATAAACTATTTTTTGACAGTTCAATAGGCGGAATTTCTTCTATTACAGGGATAGAATTCATGGCACAGACAATCGGGTGCTATTCATATTTTAAAAACGAAATGAAAAACCCGAGAATAGGATTTTTATTAGGTACAAGACTATACAAATCGTATATCGATGTCTTTGAACATAATAAAACTTATGAAATAACTGCAAAAGAAGTATTTACAAATGATGAGCTTGTATCATTTGAATGTTTTATTTATAATGCCGGTAAAGTTTGTGCAGAAGCTGTAATCAATGCATATATGCCAAAAAATGAAATTAATCTGATAGGAATGTTAAATGTCTAAAAATATTTTAATTACAGGCTCAAGCCGAGGAATAGGAAGAGAAATTGCATTATATCTGGCGAAAAACGGATATGATATAACACTTCATTGCAACAGCAATATAAAAAAAGCTGAAGAAGTCAAACAAGAAATTGAAGATATCGGACAAAATGCAAGAATTTTAAAATTTAACCTGACAGACAGAAAAGAATGTGCTGATGTATTGACAAATGATATTGAACTAAACGGCATATATTATGGTGTAGTACTAAATGCAGGAATTTCAAAAGACAACGTTTTTCCGGCAATGACAGATGAAGAATGGGACGATGTTCTAGACACAAACCTTGGCGGATTGTATAATGTTTTAAAACCTATCGTAATGCCTATGATCTCAGCAAGAATCAAGGGTAGAATTATTACAATGTCATCAATCTCAGGACTTGCAGGAAATAGAGGTCAGGTTAATTACAGTGCTTCAAAAGCAGGTATCATAGGTGCAACAAAAGCCTTATCACTAGAGCTTGCAAAACGAGGAATTACAGTAAACTGCATAGCTCCTGGGGTAATTGATACCGATATGACAAAAGATTTACCGATTGATGAACTAAAAAAAATTATACCGATGAAAAGAGTCGGCACTGCAAAAGAAGTGGCGAGTCTTGCAAATTATCTTATGAGTGAAGATGCCTCTTACATAACAGGTCAGGTAATTTCTGTAAACGGAGGGCTTTATTTATGAAAAGAGTAGTTGTGACGGGTATGTCGCTTGCAAGTCCGCTAGGGTGCGACGTAAATGAAGCATTCGAAAGATTAAAAACTTATAAAAACTGCATTTGCTATACCCCTGAGCTTGAGCAATACCAAAGATTAAATACAAAACTTTCAGCTCCAGTAAACGGTTTTGTAACTCCTGCACACTTTAACAGAAAAGTTACAAGGACAATGGGCGATGTCGCAATTATGAGTGTAGCAACAGCAGAAGAAGCTCTTAAAGATGCCGGACTTTTAGGTGATGAAATAATTTCAAATGGTGAAACCGGTGTCGCTTACGGCTCATCTTCAGGTTCTTTATGCACTTTAATTGATTTTTATTCAATGCAAGTCGATAAAGAAGTCAAAAATTTGAATTCTGGCTCTTATGTAAAAATGATGTCACAGACAGCAGCTGTAAATATTTCACTGTATTTTAAGACAAAGGGAAGAATAATTCCAACCTCAACTGCCTGCACATCAGGTTCTATGGGAATAGGTGCAGCCTATGAGGCAATAAAAGACGGATATCAAACAGTTATGATTGCAGGCGGTTCTGAAGAAATTCAACCGACATATATTGCCATATTTGACACACTTTATGCCACAAGTTTAAAAAATGACCACCCTGAGCTTACGCCATCGCCTTTCGACAAAAATCGCGACGGACTTGTAATAGGTGCAGGGGCAGGGACATTAATTTTAGAAGAATATGAGCATGCTAAAAAACGCGGTGCAAAAATTTATGCTGAAATAATCGGATATGGCAACACGACTGACGGCTGCCACATAACAAATCCGACACCTGAAACTATGGGGAATGCTATGATTGAAGCATTAAAATATGCACAAATTCCCCCTGATGACATAGGTTATATAAACGCCCATGGAACTGCAACTATTCAAGGTGATATCGCTGAATCCACTGCGACTTATAAAGTATTCAACAGAAATGTTCCAATCAGCTCTTTAAAAAGTTACACAGGACATACTCTTGGTGCTTGCGGTGCTATTGAGGCTATTATGTCAATTAAAATGCTGAATGAGAATTGGTATCACCCGACACTTAATCTTAATGAAGTTGATGAAAAATGTGCACCACTCGGATATATTAAAAAAGAAGGGATTGAAATGAATAACAAAATTGTTATGTCAAACAATTTTGCATTTGGCGGTATCAATACCTCATTAATTTTCAAAAAGATCTAAGATTTATTTAATCAAAAGGTATTCTTTTCTTTTACTTTCTTCAAAACGCTCTATCGCATACCTTAGAGTTGTACGAGGCATTTTTTGGATATCTTTCTTGAGGAAATTTTCTAGGACACTTACATCTTGTTTTCCGATTTCTCTAAGCATCCAACCGACAGCTTTATGAATTAAATCGTGCTTATGCGAAAGAAAATATTCACAGATTTCTATAGGATAATCAAAACTTTTTTTCTTTATAAAATACATCGAAGATACAACACTTATACGTTCCCCCCAAAGATTTCCGCTTTTTGCCAAATTCCAAAGCACATCTTCTTTTTTATAATTATAGGCATAATCCCCTGATATATGAGGGGCAGAATTATCAACTAAATCCCAATTGTTAATTTGTTGATAATTATTTATGTAAATTTCGAAAATATTTTTCTTCTTTTCTAAATCTCCTTTTTGATATTGCAAAACCATCATAAAAAGTGTTGTCATACGGATTTCATGGTATTTGTTTTGCAATAATTCCTCAAAATCAGATAAAGTCATTTTTTTATAATACTTTTTTGCTAAAGATCTGTTTTGCTTTGACACAAGTCCTAAAAATAGATCATTTTGAGAATATCCGCCCTCTCCCGTTTTGAAAAATCGCATATTTAATTTTGCTTGTTCAAGACTTTTAAGCCCTAAAATTTCTTTTAAAAAATCATCTTTCATTCAAATATTATATCATCATTTTTTTATGCTTTACAATATATTTTTTTCCATGATAAAATTCAAACTGTTATGTCTTACAAATTATAAAAAGAGATTAAAAATGCAAGTTTACCCGATAAATTTTACAGCACAAACGAAATATAAAAAGACAAATATTAATTCACCATCTAATCAAATGAATCCTGTGAAAAACGGACTTTCCACAGCAGCAGCCTGGTTTAGTTTTGGAGTCGGACTTGACTATGTATCAAGACGCTTTGGTAATTTTACAAAATCCCCTATGAAAAATTCATTATTACTTAACGGAATTATTGGCTCCGGGGCAGGACTTTTTGCCGGGGCTAAGACTTTTTTCAACAAAAAAAGAGATTAAATCCATGCAGGTTTTTCTAACAGCTTTTGTTATATTTTTTAGAATTATTTCAAATTCATTAAGTAATGTTTTTCAAAAAAAACTTATGATATATGGTGAGACACCTGCTTTTGCTAATTTTATTAACTATCTGATTCTTGCTTTTATTTCATGTATTTTAATATTTTTCATTGGAATACCTGAACTAGGCAAAGGATTTTGGATCTATGCAATTTCAGGGGGAATTTCGGGAGCTTTATGCAATTATTTTATGGTTGAGGCACTTAATTGCGGGGAATTATCTGTACTGGGGCCGATTAATTCTTATAAGGCGATAGTAGGTATGATTTTCGCAATATTTTTACTCGGGGAATTTCCTAATTTATTTGGCTTTTTGGGAATTTGTCTGATTATTTTTGGAAGTTATTTTATTTTTGATACGCTTAATTTTAAAGAAATTTTTAAACGCAAAGATGTGCAATTCAGATTTTATGCACTTTTCTTTTCTGCAATTGAAGCTGTTTTTATTAAAAAAGTAATTTTATTATCATCAATATCTTTTTCCGTAATTATTACTTTTGTGTTAGGTGTAATCTTTGCATATTTTATCGCATTCAAAGAAAAAATTACCGCTAAAAAAATCTATGACAAAAAACTTCTATTATATTATTTAATGACCGCTTTTTGTTTTGGACTTATGACAGTATCAACAGCTTTTGTTTTCAAAAGGATAAATGTTTCTTACGCTCTTTCTCTTTTTCAATTGTCTGTTATTTTGAATGTTATTTTGGGCTGGAAAATTTTTCGCGAAAAAAATGTTATTAAAAAACTCATCGGATCTGCCATAATCATATCAGGAGCAATTATTATTATATTCAATTCCCACTAATTCATAACAAAAACTTAGCTGATTAGACTGAATTTTTGAACGCATTCCATCTCTATGGTGTATGATATGTCATTATCAATTTTTGCTCCGGTATTTTATCAAGATTTCTTTCGGAGATTTTTTTTGCAGGCAAATTTTCCAAATCTATAGCTTTTTTCAATTCCTGTTGAAATTCTTTGCGGTATAAAAAGCCCAAATGCGAACCGTTATCATAGTAGACAGATTTAGCTCCGGTATATAGTTTTAATTTTTTCAACTGCTGTGAATTTGTTAAATAATCATTTATTGAATGAAAAATTATATAATTAGAACTGTTTTTGAGATAATCCGAAATTGAATGCAAACTGGCATTATATTCTAAATCCTTTATCGTTTTATTTTCATCGTTGAGCAAATATTTTTCCGCATAATTCTGGTAGCTCATATTATTAATTTGCATATATAAATCTTTTTTGTCCTTTATGTTTTCCTGCTCTATCGTATAGACTAAATCTGAAAGTTTTTGGTGCATTACAAATCCTGTAATAAGTTTTGCCTCATACTCACTAAATGGTAGTTTTTCTATTGATTTCCTTTCTTTCTCATTCATTTCAAAAATTTGAATAATTTTAGCTGCAGTCATTGCAACCCGCTCTTTCAAATTGTCGGGATTTTTGTTCCAGTCGTCGGTAATTTTATCCACCTGTTCCATTGCATATATCAATTCTATCGGAGGACATATGGAGATGTATTTTGAGATATTTAACGTATTATCTCTATTTTCTTTATCCGCTACAAAAAGTGCCGTTATTGCTCCAAATGAAGTACCTATTATTACTTTTTTATCAAATTCATATTTATAATTGTGTTGTATATCTTCAAAAATTTTCCCGATTAATATTCTCAGATACTCCGCATCTTGAGAGGGAATCCCCGGGTGATATTCTGTCGGCATACTCTTAGCAAATTCCCATTGAAAGGCACTCCCCAAAATTAATACAGAATATCCCTCATCATAAAACATTTTTGCTAAAATTACCGAATGACTCGACATTATCCCCTCACCAATTGAGGGAAATATAATCGCTAAAGGTGAATTTTTCCGTCCGCTTTGTAAAATAAATCTATATTTATAATTATCTCTGTCAGGTGTAACTTTAACTGATGCCATCTTAATCCTATTTGCAAAACTTCTGTTCCATAGCGAAATTTCTGCCCATACAGATTCATCAACCCCCGGAAGATCAAAAAGTGCCGTTCGCATACTGTCTGTGACTGGGTTTTGTGAATTGTAATCAAATATTAACTCATCAGCCATTAATTTTGAATTTATGTCATTATATGAATTTAAAATAAGCTCATCTGCTTTTTCGCCGGCTTGTACAATTTCTGATATTGAAAGTCCTTTTTTTGTTTTTTTATCTGCTTTTGTAAGTATAGTTTTTTCTTCCAATTCTACATCTGATAATTTCTCAATATTAAGTTCGTTCTCAAAATCATTTTTTACAAATTCTGGCTCCTCTTTAGGAGTTTTTTCTATTAAATCGTCAGAATCACTATCTTCTGCTTCCTTTAATGCGTTCAGTAATACGTCCTTTCTATCGAAATTATGACACTTTATATAGTTTTCTACTCCATAAAGTTTTCTTGCGATATCATAGGGATCTGCGTAATTTGATTCAATCATTTGATATATCGGCTGCATATAAGAAGTTTTATTTACTAATAACCCCGCTTTAACTATTGCCAAGACTGGCGTTGCTATATAACAGGAAGGATTTAATGCCGCGTCCAATCCTTTGCCTAAAATACCGCGTGGACTTGTTCCGTTTATTAATGGTAAAACTATATAAGTTCCTTGATTAATTTTGCATTTAGAAAATGCCTGCTCCATATTCTCACTAGTCGGCTCTATATTAAATAAACTCTTTGCTGGATCATACATACCTCCAAGACCAATAGTTGTATTTGTTATAAACCTTATTGTCTCGTTTTTGGAAGTTTCAAAATCCTTTTGAATCAAACTGCTCAAAAGCCTTGAGGGATATTCTATATTCGTCGCTACTCCTCTTATCCTGTCCATACCGTATTTCGGCATAATTGATGCCCACAAAATATGTACCGGTCGTATTGCGTACCTGTTTAAGACAGAATTGAAATTAAATATTCTACGATTAAATTTTTCATATTTATCCTCCCCGATATATTCATATACATAATCAGGGTATCTGCTGTTAGGATTTATATACTCTTGTGCTGAAACTTTTTCTAATACAGATAATCCACAGAGAAATAATGTTAAAAATAATATTCTCTTTATTTTATCCATCTGTATACCTGCCCAAAATTTTTACATCTTTTAATTACCTAAACCCACTTAAATATCAAAGATGGCTTTTGCAACCTCTTTATAAAAAAGTATTATCTAAGGTTTAATAAAATTTTATTTGAATTTAATAGAAAACTTATTACCAAAGTGAATAGTGTATAATTTGAAATTTTTAAGCTGAATATTAGCCACTCAGCCAATATAAATTTAAACCTGACTATGATAGCATTAGATTTTGGAATTATAAATGGAGATATGATGAATAAGCGGGAAATAAAAATTCTCTTTAGACAAGAGAAATTTATTCTTGAGTTGCTGAATTGCAATTTTACTAAAAAAGAAATCGCTGAAAAACTTAATATCAGTTTGCACTCGATTAATTCTTATATCTCTAAATTTGAAAAATTAGGCATTTGGAAAAAAGATTTTCTTTAATAAAAAAATCTCCCCGCTTTTGAGGAGAATTAAAATACCCTTACAAATGGTGGTAATTAATAGTAAATCAAATTCATAATATAAATGTAAGGCATGCCTAACAATTTGTCAATAGTTTTTCTGCCTTTTTATAAATTTAATTACAAAAATTAATTTTTATAATATAATTGATAATTTTCACCACTACCAGATACTTCAAGTGTGAAAATTGAGCCTTCATAACCTTTTGGAGGCGGATTATACTTTTTCAAAGCTGACAGCATACTTTTTACAGCAGTCACTAAAGGTTTATTCGCAGAATTTTGATACAATTTTTTTCTTTTTAAATTACCATGTTTATCAATTACAAACTCAATATCACAAGAGCCTTGTCCATCTACACCTGACATATAAAACTCTGAAATAAGTGCATTTTTTAGTCCGCTTTTGTACAAGTCTATATCTGAAATATGATTTTTACTCACACCATAAGCTGGGGTATCGTCCCATATCTTGTCTATACTTGGAATATTTTGTACTTGAGTTTGCTCTGTCTGAGCTGGTGTTTTAGATCTTTTTTTAGGTTCAGGTCCCATAAAAAGTACAAAACATAAAGCAAATATACAACATAACGAAAATACTCCTATAGCGAGCCAATTCATTGGCAATAAATGAGGCTTTTTAACAACTTCAACGTCCTCATCTGGATAATATTGCTTTGAACTGACTGGGATATCCGCAATTTCTTCGAACTGATTATTTCCGCAATCACAGTATTCAACTTTTTCTTTATATATTGTTTTACATTCTTTACATCTAAACATATCTGAGATTATTATACCATATTATTTCTTAATTTTCACATTTAATATTTCCAACATAAAAGTCTTATGCAATTGCGGCTTCAAAGTAGTCATTATACAAGTTGCTCCAAGCATTGCAAGAATAAGTGCAATTATAGATATAATTAAAAATTTCTTTTTACTCATCAATATCTTACCCTTTCATAATCAGAATAATCAGATGGAGAAGAATACTGCGTTGTATAATCAAGTATAAATCCACCTTTAAATCTTACCTTTTTCCTTTTGGTATTGTCTGGAAATTCTAAAACTGAATCATGCTGTAACTTTTTTAACACTCTTATCATATCGTCTTTAGCTGTTTTTGCGTAATCTTTATTTGTACAGACATAATCCAAATTTGTAATTACTCTATCTTCAGATACATCAAAACTGAATATGATTAATGTACCTACTGGTGCCTCAAGAGCTGATTCGTCCATAATTCTATTTTGTAAATTACTTCTCCATACATTCCAAGCTATAATTTCCTCTCTTGAGCCTTTGAAATCCTTACTTCCGACTTCATCACTGGAATCCAATTGCACATTATCTTGTGGAATTCCTATATTTAAATTTTTATTTGAATGGTCGTCTATTTCTGCAAATTTCATATCTTGCTCAGTAAAAAGTGTTTCCTGATCAGATATATTTATATCCTGATCTGAATATTGCATTCCTTGATCTGAAATCGCTATCTCATGGCTTTGATAGTTATCATTTGCATAATTTTCTGTATTCAGCCCAGTTTGATTTTTTGAACTATTAAGAGCTACGTCACTTTGATTTATACCTCCGGTAGTATCAAGTTCTAACGAAAGACTTTTATCATCATCGGGTTTTATATGAATTGTTTTATCAGATTCTTTAGCTACACTTTTTTTAACTCTAAAAAATTTGACTTTTATATTTAAATCAGAAACTTTTCGCGGTTGAGGATTCATTAGTTCCTCACTTATTTTGAAATTAGCATTTTCGAGCGTAACCGGCTTATGCATTACCGGCTGTGTAATTACAACCAGTATTGTAAAGAAAACAAATAAAAATATTATAAAACCTTTTATACGCTTCATGTTAAGTTTCTAATCTCTATCTAATTTAGCAATTAATTCATCACTTGCATATATATCAAACATAGTTTGAGATAACATGAAAGTTTCAGCTATCAAAAGTGCAGTAGGTACAAGGGCTGCTACAAAGCTAAGGAATAGTCCTTGCAAATCTCCGCCTATTTCTGTCGCAAAATATGATATGTTCATTGTAAATTCTATGAAAATAATAGAACAGCCGATAATTAGTGAACGTCTTCTGTCTGATTCTAACTTTCTTGTACCTTCAAGACCGAATATGCTTACACCATGCTGTCTGTAGTCACTGAACCCGTCTTGTTTAATTACTTGGGAGGCTTGTATTTTCTTTGTAGCTGTGAAAGCTGCAACAAATGAGAAAAATGCAAATATAATCAAAAATGTTGCCAATACCAAAAATACAGGTGAAAATCTTAATCCTGAAATTCTTATCCAACCAGCAGCTTCAGGGAAGCACATCGCTAATGTATTAGATACACCATAAGCCAAAAATGGTGCTGTTAAGATACCGATTACAACTTCTCCTGTTGATTTTAATTGCAAATTAAATATTCTATCTTTAATATTTTGAATTTTTGTCTTTGAAAAACTGTTTACATATCTTTCTATCCACTGTCTGTAAGATTTCAGAACAGATTCAAAATCTTCGCGGTATTCATACTTATTAAGTGTCATCGCCCATTCGCCTGAAGTATGTTTGAAATATCCGCAACCTAAAGATAATCCTGTCAAAAGACCTGTAAAGAACAATGATATAAATATTGCAAATGTCACAAAATCATTTAAATTCATGTAATATACCAAATTAACTACATAAATACCCAACATAAATATCAATGCCAAAACTACCATAAAACTTTGTGCAAAACGTGCTGTCGGTGATACATTTTTATCGTTTGAATTTTGTAAAAATAAATATATACCCTGTTTCAAAAGCAAAGCCGCTCCATATACCAAAATTGCATATGCTACCCAAACTTTAATATTTGTAGGCATATGAAGATAATTTGCAGATTCTTTAATTGTCAAGCCCATCAAATAGTTTGCAAGACCGAATGAGCAAAGTATTGAACTAATTGCCATTGCAAAGTGTAAAAAGATATTTGTGCGTGTGTTTGATCCTATTTTACTTTTTAAATCATTTATTTGGAATGCAACTTGTTTAATTATTGCAACACGCATTCCTTCAATGTCAGCTTTTTGTTTTTCCAATTTTAGTCTTGTAACGGCATTTGGATCATTCCCGTACAATTTTTTCATATCATCTTCATTTAAGTCTTCTTTAGCCATGTTTGTGATTGTTTTTTTAACCGGCACATTTTCTAAAATTTTTATATTAATAAACTCGTTGCTGTTTGCAAACATTATTTTACATATATTTCCGATTTCAACTTTCTTAACCGGCTGACCCTTAAATAGGACTCTTTCATTATGAAAAGTATTCATTAATACACATTTATTTTCATTTCGATCATATTGCAACGTAAGCAATACATCAAAATCCAAATCCAACTGAAAATCACAATTTTTATTAGTACCGATGTTAATTACATCTTTTTCATCAAAGACTTTCTCTAATTTTGAAGATGATACTACGATTGTCATAAATAATTCCTCATGTTTATTAATTGGTAATGTAAATAAATTTTATATGTTATCTTCCTAAAGCATGAATAAACTGCCTGATAGCTTTATCAGAATTTTGTTCTGGAGAAACTATAAGTTGTTTTTCACCTAAAACAGGATTTAGTTTTTCTTTTACCATATCCAATTTTTCAGGGTGTGCGTATAAAAACATCATAGCTAAATTAGGCATATATTGCTTTGCATTCTCAACATTTTTAGGTAAAAGCTCCCAATTAATTTGTTTTTCAACAGCTCCTTCATTTTCCAAATCGCCTAATACAACAATAGCAGGAATATAACCTTCTTTTTGCATAGCAAGTGCGTGATTAAAACCTTTTTTCAGAGCAACACCGTACGCTGTACCGTAATCCTTGCTGTCATATGCTGTAAATGCATCTAAAGCTTTTGTAATGCCTGATCCGTTAAAAGGAGTACCCTCATATATCAAATAAGCATCTTCTGAGACTCTCAATATTTTTATTTGGTCCTCAGGATCCAGCAAATTACAAATTTGCCTTAATGTTTTTTTCTGGTTCTCTAGGGCACTCTGATTTGAAGCTGATGAATCAACTAAAAATATAACAGCTGCAGGTTTAAAATCATCAACTTTCACCCTTGACATCGCTGACCACAAAAGTTTTCCAACTACAGACAATGCAACTATAATTATTCCTAATGTTATTAATCTTCTATTATTCATAAAATTTCCATTATTCTACATAACCGTTAACATAATAGTATCATATATCTGCCTTTAAATCAATCTTTTAGTGTAATTTTTACAATATGTCATTTTTTTTGATTTATGATAAAATTTGATAAAGAAGGAGAATTATCTTATGGAGAAATATATAGAAATTATAGCTGTAATTTTAGGAGCATATCTTATAGGCTCAATTCCGACAGGATATATTATTGTAAAACTTGCGACAGGACAAGATATTCGCACTATCGGTTCAGGCTCGACCGGAGCTACTAATGTCAAAAGAGTTATGGGTAAAAAATGGTTTTTCATCACACTCCTTCTTGACGCATTTAAAGGGGCATTACCTGTTGTATTGGCCAAACTTTTTGCAACAACTTTTACAGATATAGGACTGCTGCCTGTATTGGCTGCTGTTGCTGTAATTTTAGGACACAGTAAGTCAATTTTTCTTAAATTTACTGGAGGAAAGTCTGTAGCTTCAGGTGTAGGGACAATACTTGCCCTAAATTGGATTGTTGGACTTATCATAGCGGCAATTTGGGGAATTATTACATATACATCAAAATATGTTTCTCTGGGCTCAATTATTGCATTAGCAATATCTCCTGTTTTGATGTATCTATTTGACCAGCCTGCTGCATATATTGCATACTGTGCATTGGGTGCAATTTATATAATATATCTTCATAGATCTAATATTCAAAGATTAATTAAAGGTGAAGAAAATAAGGTAAGATAAAAATGGACTTTACAATTTTATTAATAGGACTTGGTGTAATTATTGCAATTATTATTGTTGGAAAAATTTTGAAAATTGTAACTAAAATACTTTTTACAATAATTTTGATAATACTAATTGCAATTGGGGCATTTTGGACATTTAATAATTTCGGCAGCACAAAGGATAACAAAACAGGATTTTACAGCTTTACAATGTCCAGCAAATCTGTTTCCTTGCCATCACATATGTCTTTATAATTAAAATTCTCAGACATTTTATTCAGCTGATGTTTTATATCATTAGATGAGATAAACATATTTATCGCTTCATATTCATCTTCATAATCAAAGCCGAATTTATAATAGAATAAATCAGAATTAAATGCAGGTGTCAAATTAATTTGTTTTTTATTTTGGAATTTTTTTAAAAGATAATTCATTAACATACTGCCGCCATGCTTAACTTTTTTCAAATCAGGCGTTCTCCAAGTTGTAATATAGGACAAATGTACATTATCATTATTAAAAGTTTTTACAGAAAAAAATCCAAACGGTAAATTATCTTTTAAAGCAATTACACTTGAATCAGCATCTTGCACAGAACTTATCGCATTTTTTATAAAATTTTTTACAGCTGGAGCTGAAATAGGCATACGTTTTTCATCAGCTTTCAATAAATCCTGCATCAATTTTTGACAAAATTCCGTATCTTTATCTTTTTGCAATGTATAGATAAAAACATCACCTGTGTAAGATTTTATTGAATTTACCTGTGCGACTTTCAACGCAACGAAATTAATTGGGGTATTTTTATTATTTTTTATACTATGTACTTTCATGAGCTACCTATTTGGTGGAACTATAAAACAGACTATTAGAAGTCTATGATTTTATCATCTTACCAAAAGTTTGGCTGTTTGCAAAGTTCATATTTGAATTTGGCTGCACTGATGTCTGCACTTGAGCTGTTGAAGTCTGATTTTGATTTTTACTTACACTATATGATTGAATTGATCTTTTACCTGTCAAGCGTTTCATAAATTGGTAATAATCTTTTTTGAAACCTGTTGCATTGTTTTGTTCTTCTTCCAACTTCAACAATTCATCTCTTGTGTGCATTCCAATCGGAACTCCAACGGATTTTCTTGTCAGCCATTCACCAATTGTAGTATTGGTCAATGAAATCCAGCTCATTCCCATCAATGATCCGTTATATTGCTTTTGGAATGTCTTATTGAATAAATCAATCAACAAAGTCTGATAGAACAATCTGGAGCCTTCTTGTACAAATCTTTCTTTAAATTTGGTTTCTGCCCCTTCCACATCATTACCGTTAGACTTCAACATAACCATATTGTAGTTATCTGTCATCAAAAACCATATTGTAGAAGCAGTTGCTGCGGTTTTTGCAAGATTTGAAAGGTCACTGTTGGATAAATTTGACATCGTATTTACGTTAAACGCTTTTAATGTATTATCCATTACAAAATCTCTGAACTTTTTGCAATATTTTTCTTTTAGTTTTTCATCATTTGTGCTATCGATAGCTTTTTTATATTTACCGACTTGCTCGTATATTTTATCAAAACTTTTTGATACAGCTTCCATATTAAGCTCATCTATTGATTTTGAAGATTTTGGAGCTTTTTTCATAAATAATTCCACAATACCATTCGCTATTTTATATGGGAATTTGACTATACTCCATACAAAAGAGAATGGAGTAATAACAAAATCAACAAGCGGTTTTACTTTTCTATCTCTTGCTCCGAAATTAACAAGTCCTTCTATAGCATCTGTATAGTTTTTATATAACTTACCACTTTCATCACCGGCTTTTTCCAAAGCTGTCTTTATTTCATCAGAAAGTTTGCTGTCTTCAATTTTTGTAAGACCGTTTTTAGAAATTTTTTCAGCTAAATTATTATTTGCTTCACCTGCTTTTTGCAATTCAGACTTAATTTTTTGCAATTCTGTTTTTAGCGTTGCGTCATTTTTCAGGCTCGAAATAAATTTATAACGGTATTTTGATGCTAAATCTTTGTATTTATTTTTATCTAAAACTGCTAGCAAAGAATTTAAATTTTTCTTCAATACTTCAGGGTGAATATCTTTATTTTCTATATTGGTCAAAAAAGTATCAATCGCTTTTATATCAGAAGTTTTCTTTAATTCTTTTACAACTTTTTCTACAACCAATTCCCTTGAGCGAATTGCAACTTCTCTATATTGACGTCCTCTAGTTTTATACCCTTGTGCAATAAGAGTATCTGCGACATCATCTATTTGTTTTTGTGAAACTTTATAATCAGAAATTTCTGATATGTTTTTGTAGAATTTATTAAACGGTTTAAATATTGCTTCAAAAGCTGCGTCCACTCTTGGAATTTTTCTAAGTCCTTTTACGGAAAATCCTATTGCTATTGATGCCAAACTTGCTTTCCATAGGGTATCGAACGAAAGCAACGGCTTTTGAAGTTTTTCTTTAGAATCATTTTTATTTGCATTATTTGATTTAAAAGTCAAACTTTCAGGTTTTATAGCAGCCTCAGGAGCGTGTTTTCTCTCATTAATTTTTCTTGCCTCCTCAGGAGTCAGCCTTGTAATATGTTTACCATTTCTAAGACGTGAATACATCTCGGTAAACAGAACCGTCAAACCTGTATTCAACATAATACCCAGCTTTGAATTATTGATAAGTTTACTCAAAGCACCCATCGTAATTAATGTCAAGTAACCGCTTGTAAAAATTCTTGAGGCTTCTTGTCTAAATCTTGTACGTTTTTCTTTTTTAGCCTCGGCAGGATTATCGTCCATCATACGAGATAGGTTATATGCATCATTCGCCAAAAACACTGCAGGAGGAAGCCCTGTAACAAGTCTGTTTAGAGTTCTTTCATGCTTTGTATCATAATTACCAACTTTTGAATCAAAAGGTTTCATTGAACGTTGAAAAATATGCCATTGCATATTCTTATCGACATCTTCCTCAACTTTTGCCTTTACTTCTGCTGTTAATTCATCAACTTTTACCCCCAGCTCTTGAGCTTTATTTTTCAAAGCATCATCTAAAGTAATTTTTTTAAAATCAAGCAGACCTTGGAAAGCATTCACTTCATAATCTATTTTAGAACGCTGTCTTATTTTTTTAAACATTGGCTGCTCAAGAGTTTTCTCAGCCCACCCTTGAAGCGGTTTTATATGTCCTAAGCCTTCCACAACTCCGTTTAAAATATCTCCTGGAAATTTTAAAAACGGATCTGAAAAACCATTCCCGATAAGAGTAGGAATGGTCTTTTGGAAAACGGTAACATTATTACCTTCTGTTTTTACCAAATTAGATTTTATAACTGCATCATACAGATGTCTTACCATTCCGTCCAGAGGCTCGTCCATATTATTCAGAAATTTATTTATATCCGTCTTACCAACTTGTTTATATAGACTAAAAAAAGAGCCTTTAAAAGCTAACTCATTTGAATTCGTTTTTAAAGGACTCTTATTTAAACTTGAAATTGATGACAAGTGCTCCGCTGACAATGGTTTTGATAAGGGCACCTGATTTATAGATACCTCGCCTTTGTCTTTTCGCTTTGGCCGTATCTGATGTTGAATTTTTCCTACTAACATTTTTATTCCTTCCCGTCATGTATTTTCAACTGAACTGATTTTTTTCGCAAGTGGGATTATATAAAAACTTTACGATAGTTTACAAT
>CASGAK010000077.1 GCA_949299435.1 uncultured bacterium | reverse complement strand
TGTCATTGCTGCTACTATGCCAATTATTCCTATCGTTATCAGTACTTCTGCTAATGTGAATGCTTTTTTCATACCGACCTCCATATTGCCCAATATAATATTCATTTTATCACTTTTTTGGTCGGTATGCAATACTTTTATTTTTTTACCTCTAAACGGGTATTTTCGCGGTCCCCCCCCCCCCCGTAAATCCTCTCATAGCTTGCATTTCCAGCTCCTTTCATAATTTGTCGGTTTTCATCGTCTACTTATTTATTATAACAAATCTTTTTATCTGGTGCAAGAGTTATAAAATTATATAACTTTTCAGAATATTTTTTCAATGAGTCAGAACGAGGCACTAAACTTATTTTTCTTTATTAAACCTTTTAACAAATTTATTTTTATATAAAAATACCTAAAATCAGCTTTTAAAATGATTAAATATATTTTTTTCGATATCGAATTTTGAAATATTTTTTACATCACCGTTATCAAGAACTGAAACACCGCAGCCGGTTTTAACCCGACCGATTACAGTAAAATTTTTTGCAATATATTCAGGCACAACCGCTACAATTTGGTAATCTTCACCACCGTAAAAAATCAGGTCTTTATAATCGGAAAACTGTTTTATTTCAATATCATAAGGAATTTTTTCAAAATCTACTTCCAGATTTACTCCGCTTGCTTCTGCTATTTGAAATAAAGAATCCATTAATCCGTCTGATGTGTCCATCATTGCATAATCTTCTTTGACTTTTTCAGCAATTTGTTTTGAAAAATCAATCTGAGCTTTTGGCATAAGATGGGCTGTTATAAATTTTGCAGGTTCTTTTTTACCCTGCATTAAAAGTCTTAATCCTGCTCCGCTTGAGCCATGAGTGCCTGAAACTATTATTTTATAACCTGCTTTGGCATTTTTTCTTGACGAAATTTTTCTCCCAGCAGTTTTTCCAATCGCTGAAATTGATATAAAAACTTTATCAGCACCTGTTATGTCACCACCGACTATTTCGATATTTTTTGCGGCATCTTTTAAGCCTTTATAAAATTCTTCTACAAACTCAGTTCCTAAACGATTTGGCAATGATAGTCCGACTGTTAAATATTTTGGCTCCGCTCCGCTTGCACAAATATCTGATATATTCACCATTGCAGATTTCCAACCCAATTGATAGGGGGTTATGTAATCAAAAGAAAAATGGATATCTTCAATCAAATTGTCCTGAGATATTACAATTCCCAAATCTTTTAAATAGGCACAGTCATCTCCGATATAATCCGAATTTAGAGTACTTTTTATTACATTAATTAATTCTTTTTCTTTCATAAATACCACCAAAGAATTATATTAATTCAAATCATGCTCAATAAGTGTGACAAACTCTTGGACTAATGCTTCACTCCATTTTTTACCTGTATCTTTTTTAATTTCAATGAGAGCTTCTACGGGAGATAACTTTGGACGATATGGTCTATGTTCGGTTAAAGCGAAGTAGGCATCTACTATCAAAATAATTTGCGAGGTGAGCGGAATTTCATCTTTTGAAATTTTACCGGGATATCCGCTTCCGTCCCAGTTTTCATGGTGGTGCTCCACAATCGGAATTATATCTTGAATGTAGGATATAGGTTTTAAAATATCTCTTGCTGCGATTATCGGGTGCTCTTGAATATGAAGTTTTTCTTCTTCTGTCAAAGGAGCTGACTTTTGCAAAATTTCTTTTGGAAGCATCAGATTTCCGATATCATACAAAAGGGTTGCTATACGTAATTTGTCAACTTCATCTTTTGAAAGATCAAAACGTTTTGCAAGTGATGAGGCTAGTAGTATTTTTGATTTTACACCACCTGATTCATGCAAAGGATTATAAGTTTTAATAAGCATATCAGCAACAGAATAGAGAATTTCTTTAGGCATTTCTGACTGCTGTTTAATTGTCGTAAGTTTAGATGTTAAATCTTCAAGCAGGTTATTTTCAATAGGCACGTTATGCCTTGATAGAATATCCAAAAACGTATTCACAGCGACTTCTTGCCAGCTTGTTTCTGTAATCGGTTTTGCTATAGTCACACGATTTCTTCCTTGTCTTTTTGATTGATACATAGCCTGATCTGTCAATTCCAACAAGTCCTCCAAGTTATCTGAATGTTCTAAAAATGTCGCAACTCCTATACTAGCTGTAATATGACCTATTGTATCCAATTCTTTTTCTTCTATAGCTCTGCGAATTCTTTCAGCAGCCGTCGCTGCACCTTGAGAATCTATGCCGGGCAGTAAAATATTAAATTCTTCTCCGCCCATTCTCGCTGCTATATCTACAGAACGAGCATTATTTTTCAAAACATCAGCTACAGTTTTTATAGCAAGATCTCCGTATGCATGCCCGTATTCATCATTAATTTTTTTAAGAAAATCCAAATCTATACCGATTACACTGAAAGGCTGATTCTGCCTTTGTGATCTTGTGACCTCTTTTGAAATATATTCTTCAAAATATCTGCGGTTATAAAGCCCTGTCAAGCCGTCTGTAATAGCTTGTTCTCTGACTTCTTGGAATAAATCCGCTATAGTTATTGCCATTTCTATTTGCTGTGCGAAAATAGTTAAAAAATCAGTTTCACTGTCTGCAAGCTCATCTCTTGATGAAAATACGCAAAACAGACCGAATGGTTTATTCCTTGTATATAGAGGAATTACTATAAGTAATTTGCTCCTCATTCCGCCCATTACTTTATTGAATACATCTTCTCTTATATCGGGAATAATACTTTTTAGTGCTTCTGCAATATTTTTAACGGTTACTATTTTCTTTTCATTAAGCGATTCTGCGTAAAAACTGTTTTCAAAATAATTCAATCTACGCATTTGCATAGGAATTTGAATTATTGTATTTACTCTTTTGATTATAGAATTATTTGCCTCTGCGATTACTGACATATAATCGCCTTTTTCATCAGTCTGCTTCCGCAAAATCGTACTATGAAGATATCCCAATTCGCCTTGCAGACTGTTTACTATTGTTTCCAATACGCTCTCCAGCGGACGGGAAGAATTCATCATTTCCCAAATATGCTGGAGTGTAAGCATTCTTTTATTTGCTATATTCAGCTCTTGAGTTCTTGCGGCTATTTCTTTTTCCAGCTCAAGATTCCGCTCATATATTTCCAAATAATCCTGTTTATTGCCATAGACACTATTTTCTATATCAGCTATCGTTTTCCTGTATTCTCTTAATTTGTCGAAAAAATTCATTATTCCCCTGCTAAAATTAAATAAAATACATTAGCATTATATAATATTATGCTTTAGCTGTGTTATTTTTGAGGATTTTTTTTACAATATTTATTATTTCATCAGCAGAAGGAACTTTTGTGCATTGTTTATTTTTATCCCCCTCCAGCGGACAAAACTTTGTATTCCAGCAAGGCTGGCAAGATAATCCCCCGTTAATTGATATATATTTTTCATCATTTCCAAAAGGTCCGTATAATTTTGGAGGAGTACAAGTAAAGATAGCAATGACGGCAGGTCTTTCACTTGCCCAAGCAAGATGAGCACTTCCACTGTCAGGTGACATGACTAAGTCTACTCTTGAAAATAATTCTCTTAAACTTTCCAGATTAGTTTTACCACAAAGATTTATATAGTTATCTGCACCAATATAGGTAAGTAATTCTCTATCTGCTTCTGTGCCTGTAAATATCAACGTACAATCATCTTTTATACCTTCAATAACCGTTTTCCAATTTTCTCTATCCCAATGTTTTACATCTCTTGTAGTGGCTGGTGCTATTACCACTTTCGGTTTTGAATTATCTATATCTTTTAATAAACTGTCTACATATTCTTTCACTTCATCAGAAGTTGCAGGCAATGTAAACTTTATTTTATCCGTATTAAGTCCTAAATATTTTGCGAACTCATAGCTGTTTAAAATTACATGTTTTCCACTGTTATTAAGTGAATAAGGTATCACCTCATTAGCTCCGAGTTGAGCATATTCTCTTGTATCTTTCGATATAATCCGACGTTTTGCACCTGATAAAAGCATCCAATACATGCTTTTAAACATTCTTTGACAGTCTATAGCTATATCATATTTTTCTTTTCTTATTGATTTTAAAATAGAAAGAAATTCAAAAAAGTTTTTAGGGTGGAACCAACCTCTTTTTTTCCATTTTTTTGACTCTACGAAGTATACATTATCTACACAAGGATTACCTTTTAACAACTCATAACCTTTTTCAGATACAACCCAGCCAACTTGGTAGCCTTGACTTTTAAACAAGTTAGCAAGCGGTATATGAAAAATTATATCACCCATTGAAGATAATCTTACTATCAAAACTTTTTTCATAATTTACAACTTTCCATCTTCTAAAAATGCAGCACCGATTACTCCTGAAAAATCGCCCAATGCAGCTTTTTTAAATTCAATTTTACTTGCAGGTACAGGTAAAGATTTTGCCTTTGCTTTTTTTATAGTATTTTTGTAGAAATAATCAACAGCTTCTATTAACCCGCCACCAAGCACAATTAATTTAGGATTTACGAAATTAATAATACTTGCAATACCACCTGAAAGATATTCACTGGCTTCATCAACACAGGCTTTTACAAGTTCATCATCACGTTCTATTGATTTTTGAATCATGCTTGAAGTCATTGACTTTCCACTTTCCATATAATCCAAAATAACAGAATGGCGACCTTTTTTAAGAGCACCCTCAATTCTTCTTTCTATAGCCGAACGAGATGCATAAGCCTCCAAGCAGCCATGAGCTCCACATGCACAAGGTCGACCGTTTAAATCAACGATTATATGTCCGATTTCACCTGCAGTACCGGTAGCTCCATGAATTATTTTACCATCTTTAACAATTGCAGATCCGACTCCTGTACCTACAAACACACAGACAAAGTCATCACAACCCTTAGCAGCTCCAAATTTCATCTCTCCAATTGTCGCAATTTCAACATCATTACCCAAAAATACAGGTAAATCAAAATTGCTTGAAATAAATTCTCTTATATTTAAATCATAACAATCAAGATTAGGAGCTCCTATCAAAATACCGTTTTCTCTGTCTATTTGACCTGCAGCTCCAATGCCTATTGAAGAAATTTCATCTTTTAATACAGACATTTCCTCAAGAAGTTCCTCTACTCCATCTGTCATTTTACGGATAATATTTTTCGGACCTTTATCTTTTTTTGTCTTTTTCTTAACCGAGCTCAATACCTCTCCGGTTTCTCTATCCACCAAAGCGATTAATACTTTTGTACCGCCTAAATCAATTCCTACAGAATACTTTTTCATAGTACTGAGATTATATATTAAAATAATTTATTTGGCAAACCGTTATTTTAATAAAGCCTTGTTGCAATATAAAAATAAATCTGCTAAAATTTTACTATAAAGTAGTGATTAAATTTAAAATAAGGGAGAGAGGTATGTCTAGTAAATTACGTATATTTTTACTGACTCTTTTTATAACATTTTTTACAGTAACCAGAGCTTATGCATTGGAACAACCTTGGGTAAATGATTTACGAAAGTTGTTTTTGGCAAATGCAACAACAATATATGAGTTAAATATAAGAACATTCAATGCTAACGATAAAAACGGTAACGGAATTATTGAATTTGATAAAGATGAAGAAAGCGGTAATTTTATAAACGCTATTGACAGACTTGATGAACTAAAAAATGCTAATATTAACACCATACATGTACAGCCGATTACACCTGTAGGAAAAACAAAAGCCCTTGGCACAGCAGGTTCGTTATATGCAGCTGCAGGATTTGACAGTATTAATCCACAGCTAAAAAGTTCTAAATCTTCACTATCAATAGAAGAACAAGCAAGAAAATTTATTGATGAAGCACATAAAAGAAATATTCGTGTAATATTGGATTTACCGGCTTGCGGCTCTTATGATCTGTATTTACAGCAACCCGAACTTTTTGTAAAAGATAAAAACGGACAACCTGTTGTCCCTGCAGACTGGACAGATGTAAGACTTTTAAATGCCGGTACGGAAGAAAAAATTAACAAAGATGTATACAATCTATACAAAGGTTTTGTCGATATGGCATTGGAACTTGGTACTGACGGAATTAGAGCAGATGTCGCACCACTTAAACCTGCGAAATTTTGGCAAGAATTGATTGAATACTCCAGAAAAAGAGATCCACAGTTTATGTGGCTGGCTGAGACCTCTGACAGCTGGGTAACACCTTTATCAAGCTATGGGGTATACACACCTTATAATAAACTTCTTGAAGCAGGATTTGATGGGTACTACGGAAGCTGGTTTAATCTTAAAAACTGGAAAACTGCCGATCAACTATATAAATATGTAAAATTCAACAAAGAACTATTTTCAAAATATGAAGATAAAAAATCTGTAATAGGCAGCTTTGCAACACATGATGAAATGAGTCCGATATTAGTTAACGGTGATAAGTACAGTGAAATGATTGCTTGGCTTAGTGCTACACTTCCGTTAAACTCATATTTTCTGGACGGTTTTCAAACCGGCGATAAATATATTTACTTTTGGGCTAACAAAAAAGCACCAAAAACATACACAGACGATGATTATTACTTTGTTCACCGCGGGAAAATTGACATATTTAACTTTTCCAGAAAACCCGGAGGAAATAATTATGATTTGTTAAAAGAGTTTCTGATATCTGTTAAATTTAAGCAAGTAATTCAGCCGATGATTACCAATGGTAAATTTACACCATTGAAAACCACAAATCCAAATGTCTTTGCTTATGCTATAAGTCATGACAAAAAAACTGTACTTGTATTCGGCAATTTAAATTTCTCTGATATCAGTGAATGCAAAATAAAAGTTCCTAAATTTAATGACAATTTAATGACAATTCCTATTAAATTAAAAAGTATTCCAGTGTTCAAAAATAATAGATTCAACGCAAAATTTGAACCCGGAGAAATTATGGTACTGCTCGTAGAAGGGTTTAGCATATAAAAATGAAAAAATATATTTTATCTTTTATAATTACTTTATTTATTATTTCAAATCCGCTTTATGCATTTGCAAATGAAATGATAGAGGATTACCTCGATATAGCTACAAGCTATGCGGTATCTGGGAATTATGCCTCTGCAATGGACTATTTAGATAAAATTCTTCCACTTGAGCCTTCTAATAAGGAAATTGTTACGTTAAAAAACACCCTAAAAAATATGCAAAACGGAACAATGCCTTCACCTATGGTTTTGGAGAATAAAAATCTTTCTCAAGTACAAGGAGCAAAACTTTCAGGGAATAAAATGGCTGAAATGCAATATCTGACTCAAGCTGCAAGTAACGGGGGGTATTGGCCAAATATGTTTGCGGGGGATTTTTACAGAAAATCCAAGCAATATTCAAAAGCAATTCAATATTACCAAAATGCACTAAATGCGACCACACAATATTCTACTCCGCTTTTATATCTTGGTATATGCTACTTTGAAATGAAAAATTACAATGAAGCATTTCCTATACTTACACAGTTTATAGCGTACAACCAACAAGAAAGCTATGCTTATGCAATGCGAGCAAGAGTTCTCACAGAACTTGGAAGATACAATGATGCAGAAACTGATATTGTCACCGCACTTGCATTAGAAGAATCTATTGAATACAGATATTTGGAAGGACTTATTCTATTTAAAAGAGGCAATTACAAAAAAGCTCAAACTACTCTCGAAAAAATAGCAGGAGAAATTCAAACATCTGATATTTATAAATTTTTAGGATTTAGTTACTATGCCACAGGAGATTTAAATAACGCTTTATTAAATCTTGATAAAGCAATACTATTATCAAATGATGATAAAGAGCTGCAATCCAAATATAATGAAATTAAAGCTAAAGTAGTAAGTCAGGTTCAAAAATAAATGAATAAAAGAAGTAAGAAAAAGAAAGAATCAATTTTGTTAAAGTTAGCTAACGCAGTATTTACGATTATACTTGCCAGCATAATGGCATATGGTCTGCAATGCTATAGTGCAACATCAAATAGCTCGAATTTCATAAACAACCTTTTTAGCAATAAATCAAACACTCTAAAATTTGCTCAAATTAGTGATGTACATTTTTATACAGGAGATGATAACACCTCATTTAAGATGAGAGCTGAGTCTGATAAATTACTTGATGATGCAATTTCACAGGTAAACGAAACCCCGGGGCTTAATTTTGTAATGTTCACAGGCGATCAGATTGATAAATCTTTTGAAAAAGAATTAAGAGCATTCTTACCTCATGCTCAAAATCTTAAATATCCTTGGTATATTACATTTGGAAACCACGATACTTGTATCGGCGGATACTTAACCCCTGAAGTATATCTTTCAATGGTGCATGAAGCAAACCCCGATTTTAATTTCCAAAAGCCCTACTATTCCTTTACTCCCCAAAAAGGATATAAAGTAATAGTTCTTGATACTATAATCCGTGACAGACTTACAAGTAACGGTAAAATCAGCGAGGAACAACTTAATTGGTTAAAAAATGAACTTGATAATTCTGAAAAAGACACCGTACTTATTTTTATGCACGTACCGATTATAGAACCTTTTGCAAGTGCAGGACACAGACTGCTAAATGCAGATGAGGTACGTACAATCATTGAAACACACAAAAATCCGATTGCAGTATTCCAAGGTCACTATCATGCAGCTATGATAAAACAATTTGATAATGTACTATATGTAAGTACGCCATCTCTTGTATCTTATCCGAATGCTTTCAGAATGATTACCGTGACAAACCACAAAAATAAAGTCGTTTTTAATATTGAATTTAAAGAAACTAATTTGAAAAACATTCAAAAACTTGCAAAGATTATGGTATTTGCGTCAAATCTTTATTCAGGAGAAGAAAAAGACCAATCAGGCACTTTTGAAATTTCAAAAAACTAATTCATCGGAGGAAAATATGAGTGAATTTAAAATAAAATTCAGAGGAGTACGCGGCAGCTATCCTGTTGCAAAAAAAGAATTTTTAGAATACGGAGGGAACACCTCATGTGTAGAAGTAAATGTCGGAGGACATCTAATAATTCTTGATGCTGGCACTGGATTAATCGACTGCGGTAACGAACTGCTGGAAAAATATATTGCCTCAGGAATTACCCCCCAAGACAGAAAACCTATGAAAGCAACCGTTTTAATTTCTCATATACACCAAGATCATATTCAGGGATTTACATTTTTCAGACCACTGCATATCCCCTCAACTGTTGTAAATGTATTCGGGAATGCAAACTATGAAGAGAGTCTTTCTGATGAACTTGCAAATTTATTATTCGGCAAGTCATTCCCGCTTGATTTAGGAGATATAGCAGGAAATCTTAATATCACCGACTTAAACGAAAGCGAAGGAATTTTATTAAAGAAAAACTCACAACCAATTGTAAAAAGAATTGATACCCCAGAAGATGAAAAAATCAATAAAGATGATGTATTAATAACTTTTTATCGTTCTTATGCACACCCTCAAGAAGGTGTTTTAATATACAAAATAAAATACAAAGATAAAGTAATGGTCTATGCAACAGATAAAGAAAGTTATTTAGGCGGAGATACAAAACTTGCAAACTTTGCAAGAAATTGTGATGTATTAATCCATGACGCTCAATACACAACTGAAGATTACCTAAATAATTTTGTGCCTAAACAAGGTTACGGGCATTCAACTTTTGATATGGCTGTAGAATGTGCAAAACAAACAGGAGCTAAAAAATTAATTTTTTATCATTTTGATCCTGGATATGATGACAAAAAATTAAATTCCATTAAAAAACATTATGAAAAGTCTAATGAAAATGTAATGCTTGCCCATGAAGGACTTGAAATTAACTTAATCTAAGTAGTATGAAAAAAACAGCAATAATATTTACATTATTAATATTATCAATTTATACATCAGGTTACAGAAAACCTGATGTATATACAATTGACGCTGTTCGAAACGCATATATTCACAATAATAAAGGTCTGAATTATTTAAAAGACAACTTATATTATCCTGCAATACAAGAATTCAAAATAGCAATCAGTCTTAACCCTAATACACAAGCGACTGCCGTATATTACAACAACCTTGGTGAAACTTATATGAAATTAGGCTATCCTGATATGGCTATTGATTGCTTTGAAAAAGCTATTTTGCAATACAGTCTTAACCTGAAATATTACCAGAATCTTGCAGACTGCTATGTTGCTTTAAAAATTACCAATCAAAAACTAAAAGAAACACGCGAAAATTCTAACCCGCTAAATCTTGTAATGCGTGGCATAATTTACGAAAAAACAGGACAAATAGATAAAGCAATTACAACTCTTGATGAATTTACATATACAGAGCCGGATTTACTCATCACTCCTGACATAAAAATTCATATCAAACAGCTTGTCGAAGAAAATTTATAAAATTACTTTCCTCCCACCTCAAATATTTTACTATGCTATACAAAATTTTAATATTAAAATTCACAATAATAAAAAATTAATTTTTCATTAAGGATTTTAATAATTATTGAAATTCGTTATATAAATATATTGTAGATGTAATCCTGAATTAATTTCAGGGTTTATAAAATTTTGAAATCAGTTCAGAATGACAGGTTAGTGAAAAAAAGGAGAGAATATTATGATTAAACCTTTAGGTGACAGAATTGTTATTAAAGTTATTGAAGATACCGAACAAACATCAGGTGGAATTTTTATTCCGGACAGTGCAAAAGAAAAACCGCAAAAAGGTGAAGTTGTCGCTGTAGGTCTTGGCAAAATGAACGAAAAAGGCGAAAGAGAACCTATGGACGTTAAAGTAGGTGATACTGTCCTTTATGCAAAATATGCAGGAACTGACGTTAAAATGGACGGTACAGAATATAAAATTTTATCAATCAAAGATGCATTAGCAATTATTGAATAGAATTGCTTATCAAAGTAATTAAAAAAATATTCAGAAAAAGGGAGAAATAAAATGGCAAAACGTATAGTATTTGATGAAGAAGCAAGAAAATCACTTCTTAAAGGTATAGATGCCGTTGCAGACGCGGTAAAAGTAACACTTGGACCAAAAGGTCGCAACGTTATATTAGAAAAGAAATTCGGAGCACCTCAAATCGTTAATGACGGCGTAACAATTGCAAAAGAAATCGAATTGAAAGACGGTTTAGAAAACGCAGGAGCACAATTGTTAAAAGAAGTTTCTTCAAAAACAAACGATGTAGCCGGTGACGGTACAACAACAGCTTCAGTTCTAGCTCAAGCAATTGTAAGAGAAGGTTTGAAAAACTTAACAGCAGGTGCAAACCCAATGTCAATGAAACGCGGTATCGACAAAGCCGTTGATATGGCCGTTGCAAAAATTAAAGACATGTCAAAACCGGTAAATACAAAAGAAGAAATTGCTCAAGTTGCAGCAATTTCAGCAGGCAACAACAGAGAAATCGGTGAATTGATTGCTGAAGCAATGGAAAAAGTCGGACATGACGGTGTAATTACTGTAGAAGAAAGTAAATCTTTCGGAACTAACTTAAAAGTTGTAGAAGGTATGCAATTCGACAAAGGTTATATCTCACCTTACTTTGTAACTGATCCTGAAAGAATGGAAGCAGTATTAGAAGATGCTTATGTATTC
>CASGAK010000076.1 GCA_949299435.1 uncultured bacterium | reverse complement strand
CTTCACTGTCGCGTCCGTTACGGGTAGATCCCATACCTTTCTTATGTGCCATTTTTATATCTCCTGTTGTATTTTAGTATCACTTAGTTTGTTTAATTATGCTTCTTCTGTTGTTTCAGCTGCTTTTTTCTGTGCTGAAGTTCTGATTTTGTTAATCATTACTCTAGTGAAGCCTTGTCTGTGTCCTTGTTTTCTTCTGTAGCCTTTTTTAGGTCTTTGTTTGAACACAATGATTTTTTTAGATTTATCTTCTTTAACGACAACACCTTCTACTGAAGCTCCTGCTACATAAGGTTGTCCTACTTTTGATTTTTTGCCGTTAACTATCATAACGATATTTTCAAAAACAACTTTTGAATCTTTTTCTTCGTTAAGTAATTCGATATCTACATAACGACCTTCTTCTACTTGATACTGTTTCCCGCCTGTTTCTACTATTGCGTACATTTTCTAGTCCTTTCTAATTGAGGTTTCGTAACCCCTATACAGCCAGTGTTTTGGGGTTTTATAAACGAGTTACCTATACTATACACGTATAATTATTATCTGATACTCAAATCCTAATGTCAAGCAGTATTAATATTTATTAACTTTATGTATCCAGTATTTTGTTTGGAGTAAAATTAAGATATGAAGTTTAATGAGAAAGAAATTTTATCGGCTTGTAATGCCGAATTAATAAAAAATTTGGGAAGTGATGACAGATTCAGGATTTCAACAGATACTCGAACAATAAAAAAAGGTGACATATATTTGCCTTTAAAGGGTGAGTCTTTTGACGGAGAGAAGTTTATAGGACAAGCTCTAGAAAAAGGTGCAATCGGGTATTTTACGACATCAGAACAGGTGCTTGACGATGCGAAAATAATTTTGAAAGTTGAAAATACTCTAATTGCATATCTAAGCATAGCAAGATATCTAAGACAGAAAATTAATCCGATAACAGTTGCGATAACAGGAAGCTCAGGCAAGACCACAACTAAAGAGATGGTATATTCTGTGCTGAGTGAAAAATTTAAGACTCAAAAAACTTTTTCCAATCATAACAATGAAATCGGGCTTTGTCAGACAGTTTTGGGTATTTCCGAAGATACAGAGGCTTTGATTATAGAGATGGGTATGAGGGGATTAGGCGAAATTGAGCTTTTGTCTAAGTATGCAGAACCTGATTATGCAATAATTACCAATGCTGGATCCGCTCATATAGGACGTCTTGGAAGTCTGGATAACATCGCAAAAGCAAAATCAGAGATTGTAACCGCTCTAAATGAGAATGGGGCTTTGATTGCAAATGATAATGAGAGGTTAAAAAGGTTTGCACAATTCAGCGGTGAAAAAATTTGGTATTCAATAAATCAGGTGCAAGTACTTGAACAAAAACGCGGATATTCTAAATTTTTATATAAAGGAATTGAATATGAGCTTAATGTCGAAGGTGAATATAATATAGAAAATTCGCTCGCTGCAATTGAATTAGGCTATAAACTAAAAATGAGTACAGATGAGATAAAACGCGGATTATTAAAATACCGTCCTATCGAAAAACGTTGGGAAGAAGAAAAAATCGCAGGATACACACTGATTAATGACAGTTACAATGCTAATCCTGAATCTATGAAAGCGTCAGTATCTACTTTTATCAATTTGTATAAAACCCCTGTTGTAGTGCTCGGAAATATGGGGGAATTAGGTGAAAATGAAATAGAACTTCATAGGGCGGTTGGTGTAGAAATTGCAAAAACAGCGAAAAAAGAAACTAAATTTCTTACAGTGGGGGCTTTGGCTGAAAAAATAGGAGAAGAACTTTTAAAGTCTGGATTTTTTGTAAAGAATTTTGAAAATAATGCGAATGTATCGCAATACATTCTTGATAACATAGATGTAGGCTGTACAATATTTTTGAAGGCATCAAGATCTATGAAATTTGAAGAAATACTTGAATACCTGAAGGGGAGAAAATAGTTATGATAATGATAGCAGTGGCATTTTTACTCGGTATGATATTATGCCTTTTGTTCGGAGTTCCATATATATCTTTTTTGAAAAAGAAAATGATTGGTCAGTATGTAAAAGATGTAGCACCTGAGGCACATCAAAAAAAAGAAGGTACACCTACGACAGGTGGGGTATTTATTATAACTGCTGTAATTATTGCTTCTATAATTACGCTTGCACTTGCTCAGAGCCTGTCAGAAGAGGCGTTTATTATATTAATTACTTTTATTTTTTATACTTTTGCCGGATTCCAAGATGATTATCTTAAATTAAAAGGTAAGCATAATGACGGTTTGAGTGCAAAGGGTAAACTTCTAAGACAGATTGCAATCGCACTTTTACCGACAATTTATGTGATGATGAGCAATACTTTCGGAACATATTTTTCTATAGGTTCGTTTGAGATTGATTTGGGCTGGCTGTATCCGATTTTAGCGGTATTTGTAATTACCGGGGCTTCTAATGCTTATAATTTGACTGACGGCTTGGACGGACTTGCAGCATCTACAGGTATGTTTGCATTTGTTGCTTGTTCGCTGGTGCTATTTTTGACGGATCATTCAAGTGCGGCTATTATTTCAGCAGCTGTAGCAGGAGCTTTGTTCGGGTTCTTGAGGTATAACAAGCCTAAGGCTCAAGTTTTTATGGGCGATACAGGATCGCTAGCAATCGGAGGACTTTTAGGCACTCTTGCTGTTGTAGGTAAATTTGAGTTTCTTTTAATTTTTATTGGTGCAGTATTTGTGATGGAAACGCTCTCTGTTATTTTGCAGGTAATAAGTTTTAAAACAACCGGTAAAAGAATTTTTAAAATGTCACCGATTCACCATCATTTTGAGCTTTGCGGGTGGAGTGAAAAGAAAATTGTTCTCGTATTCGCATTTACTTCGGCTATTTTCGGAGCTTTGGCATTAGTATTATTTTATTTGACGCAGCAGGGAGTTATTTAGCATGAAAACAAATTGGTTTGATAAAAAAGTTTTGGTATTAGGCTTTTCGAAAAGCGGGATTTCAGCTGCAAAGTATTTGAACAGACATGGTGCAGATGTATATATCACCGAAAGTAGAGCAAGAGAAGATAAAGATAATGCTCTAATCACAGAGCTTGAAAAAATAGGTATAAAAATAGAAATGGGTGGACATAGTGATGAATTTATAAAAGATTCTTATATTGCTGTCACAAGTCCAGGGATTCCCCCGCAGTCTGAAATTATGAAGAAGCTGAAAGAAAATAATATTTCTGTAATTTCAGAAATAGAACTTGCCTATTCTCAGACATCTAAGCCTTTTGTTGCAATCACGGGAACTAACGGAAAGACAACCTCAACTGCTTTGACAGCTCATATTTTGAGTGAAGAATTTAAGGCATATCCTTGTGGAAACTATGGTGTTCCGCCTTGTGATTTACTGGACGGTGATGT
>CASGAK010000075.1 GCA_949299435.1 uncultured bacterium | reverse complement strand
TCTTGATATATTATATCGTTCTTGGATATCACTCAAAGATACTCCATTAAATCTTGATAACATAAATATTATCAAATCTAAAATATCCGTAACTCTTGAATATCTTGGTTTATCTTCCATATCTTTATTCCTTTTTACTTTATTGTATCACAATAATATGTCAAATATGGTCATATATCAGGTTGATATGGAAAAATCACTATAAAGTTTTTCCTGCGAGGTTTAAGGAAACAAAATGATTAAAAATTGTAGTTATCCGCATCAGCTACCAAAATCTTAAACCCTTTAAAATTTATTCCATTTACATTTTGCCAATGATTTTCTTCGTTTGTAAAATTTTTATGAAATTCTTTTACGTAATCATGCCATTTTTCATCGATAACTTTTTTAGGCTCAAATATAACCGGTTTATTAGTTAAAAAAATGCAATATTTTTTTGAATTTTTATCAAATTCATTTTGAGGATTGTAAATATCATTTTTTAATCTTTTTATATTTTCGATGAAAGATATTCTTGAATTATAAGAGCTTTTTTGATGTTTTTTATCGTGGTTTATGTATTTCAATTCAATAAAGATGTTTTTACCGTTTTGTGTTCTGACAATAATATCACAACGTTTAGGGGTGCTTGTAGAAATTTCTGGTGTATATATGTATTTTTCGAATCCTATTTTAAGGTTTTTATCTTTTTCTTTAAACTCAAATGCAAGAGATAATTGGAAATCATATTCACAGTCGAATGGGGCTTCTTTGTAATTTTCAAGCCAATTTATAATAAAATTTTGTAAATCATTTGCTGTATTGAATATATTCTCCATAATTATTACCTTTTTAATATTAAAACGACTATATTTTATATGTTAATTCATTTCATCGGGTGTAATTATCCACAAATCTATATTATGTGTATTTGCAATTGCTTTTACCCTGTTAATATATTTTTCATCTTTTTGTCCGTCTTCGGAAATTAATACAATACCCGGTTTTTTGTTTAATTGATATCCGTAGTACAGTGCTTGTCCGATACTTTCAGCCCATTTTTTTGCAAAATCAAATTCTATAGCATGTGTTTGAGTAACGCAATCTACTCTTGCCTTGTCCTGCAAGATATACTCAGTTGTACCGTTATTTACTTTGCACCAAAAATTTTGATAGTCTTTTTCAAAATATTTGTGATTTTTGGGTGTGCTGCCAGCAAATACAGGCATTGCTAAATTTATAATAATTAATATCAATAAAATTTTATTCATTTTTCTATTATATATTCTATTTTGAAAATTTTAATCATAAAAAAACTTGATTAATTCGAAAAAAGCCCGATGTTAAACCGAGCTTTTTTCAAATAAGCAATTTGTAATATCTTCAACAATAAGTTCTTTTTTAAGGTGATATCTTTCATAAAGTTCATCAAGTGGAACTCTGTCAGGAAATTCTTTCTTGCCGCCGAAATTCAGAACTTTCATATTTGAATTACCGTAAAATCTTGCGATTTTTTCTCCAAATCCCCCGTTTAGAAGTCCGTCTTCTAAAGTGATCACAACTTCGTGGTCTTTTTTCAAGTTTTCAAGTAATTCTTTATCAAGTCCTGTGATGAATTTAGGATTGATTAGTGTTGCATTTATGCCCATTTTTTCTCTTAATTCTTCCATTACAGATTTTCCTAAAGAGAAGAATGAGCCAAGAGCGATAATTGCAATTTTTTCGCCTTTTGTATCAATTTTAAATTTATTCAATTGTGAATAGTCTGTATTATCTTCGACACCGCTTGAAATTAGTTCTCCTGTCGGAATTCTTATTGCAACAGGAAATTCATTTTGATCTACTGACCAAGTAAGCATTTTCATATATTCTTCTTTGCAGGTGGGTGCAAGATATACAAGATTTGGAATGTTGCTGATTAAAGGTATATCAAACGTGCAAAGGTGTGTAGCATCTGCTCCAGAAATTCCTCCCCAGTATACAAGCATTGTAATTGGAGATTTATTAAGTGCAAGGTCTTGGGATAATTGGTCATAAGTCCTTTGTAAAAATGAGCTCATAACTGCAAGTACGGATTTTGCTCCATCTTTTGCAAGAGCTGAAGCATAAGCAATTGCGTGTTCTTCTGCAATACCTACATCAGTGTATTGGCTGCCCATTTTTTCTCTGAATTCAGGTGTAAAGCCATGAACTCCCGGTGTTGCCGGATTAATTACTATTAGAGTTTTATCCTCTTGGGCTTTTTTATAAAGATACTCATTTGTAATAGAGTTGTAATCTTCTATTTTACAAATTTTTTCAGGTTTTTCATCAAGAGTCCCGGGCATAATCCAGTGAAAAGCTTCTTTGTGAGTTTCTGCTATTTGGAGCCCTTTACCTTTTAAAGTTCTTATGTGTACAACAGTTGGGTGGTTAATATCTTTTACTTTATTGAATGCTTCAATAAGTTTTTCGATATTGTTTCCTTCTTCTACGTAGTAGTAATCAAAGCCTAGGGATTTAAAGAAATTTAATTCAGCTTTGCCCTTTGTATCTCTTAGTGTTTTGAGATTTTTATAAAGTCCGCCATGGTTTTCTGCTATGGACATTTCATTGTCGTTTACAATGATTATAATGTTGCTGCCTAAATCAGCTGCGTTATCAAATCCTTCAAAAGCCTCACCACCACTTAAAGAACCATCACCGATTAGAGCAATTACATTTCCTTTTTCGCCTTTTAAATCTCTGGATTTTGCAAGTCCTGTTGCAAGACTTACGGACGTAGATGTGTGCCCGACTTTGAATATGTCATGTGGGCTTTCCTCTGGTGCTGTATAGCCTGTATATTTGTAGTAATTTTCAGGATTTGTAAAGCCGTCTTTTCTACCTGTTAAAATTTTGTGTGTGTAGCATTGGTGGGATACATCAAAAACAAACTTATCTTGAGGTGAATTGAATACATAATGCATTGCAATAGTCGCCTCTATTATACCTAAATTAGGTCCCATATGCCCGCCGATTGCATTTACTTTTTTTATTATTAAAGGACGAATTTCCTCTGCTAATTTATTCAAATCTTCCTGTGAAAGTGTTTTTAAATCTTTCGGGTTATTAATTTTATCTAAAATCATTTTTTTAACTCTCCTTCCTCTAAAATTATAGCAGGAAGCAAAGTTTTTGAAAATAGATTTAGTTTAAGTTTTCTGTGTTTCTATTAATTTCCGAAATCGGAGCGTTGTTATCTTTGTATAGCCAATAAAGGTACATATCAATGAGTAAAAAGATTGTGTTTAATATATATAGCCAAAATACCCAATCCATATTATCAAGAATTTTGTGTGCTATACCGCAAATATACCCTAAGAGTATGAGCATAGAAAAATGAATACTTTTACCATGTACACATTTGCTTTTATATGTTTTTAGTGCAGCTACAGGCCAGCTTATTCCAAAACATACCATCATTCCAGCTTCAAATACACTCATTTATTCACCTTTTTTAATTTAACCTTTCTTTGTTATGCTTTTGTATCAATTTTATTAGCTGCAGCTTTTTTCGAATCTTCAAAACCCAGAATTCTCATAATCGGGTGTAAAATATGATTGCTTAACTCTGAAGCAATCCAAGCAAGTCCGATTACGGTTCCTACCAGATTACTAAGTTCAATAGCCCCTTTTGCTACAGGAAATTCAGGGGGAGTATCATCATTCAGTAAGTGCTGTTTAAGTGTCAAAGAGTCATTTTCTTCTGTTTTTAAAGTATCAGAAATCTTAGATAAGAGTTTTTCATCATATCTTTCTGATTTTTTTAGAGATGCCAGTTTTGCATAAGTCAGATATTCATCAGCATCTTTAAATTTGGGTAAATCTTTGTCATTTTTAAGGATTTTTTGAGCTATTTTAAATCCGTATTTTTTAAATACCAATGGAATCATTGTAAGATAAATTCCTAAACATAGCAGTTGATATAGACCTTCTTTGGTTGCTGCGTATTTTCTTGTATCAAGATCTACATTTTTATCAAGCATAATAGCAGCAGGGCGTCCCGTTGCTTTGAAAATGGATTCAGTTGTGACGGTATATTTTGTATTCATTGCAAAGTTTGCAAATGCTGGATTTGTGAGAATGTTTGCGACTTTATCTATCATAGACCGCCTCCTATTCTCATACCAGGATTAAAATTGTTGTACATTTTACCGTAATAAAGACTTTGAAAAGTCGGTTTACTTGTTTTATTTAATGTTTTTTTCGGTGTAATGCTGGATTTATTTGTATTGCCTTGAATTTTATCTAAAAGAGGTTTTGTAGCATAATTACATATCCAAGGAATTATAAATAAAGCAGTTAAGCTCACACTTATTAGTGATAGAGTGGATTTCATTTGAGGTAGTTTGTCAAGTTTGTTTGTGTTTTGTGCTATGTGGTGAGCAAGTTTTTCTACACCTTTATTAGTTACAAGATAAGAGCAAAAAGCAACAGCTCCTGTAAGTCCTTCCCTGAATGCTGTGTATGTTCTGGAATTTTTCTCCTGTTTTTTGTCCATCATTGTAAAGGTCGGACGTAAAATCCCCTTTGATGCTGCGATTGTTAATGCTCCATATAAAGCATCATTATTTTTGCCCAGCTTCATACATAGGTCTTTAAATCTTTTTTGAAAAGGGGTAATCATTTCATATCTCCGAGTTTTATTCTAAAACTTGAATATGAAATGTAAATATCTTTTATATTAAATTTTTTTTAAGATTTTTTAGATTTCATTATTTTTAATATTTATGGTGTTAGAATAGAATATGGTTACACAAACCCTAGTAAATGAAGACATAAAAAAAATACCGGTATGGTTGGTTTCAATCACAATTCTTTTCCCGACAGCGTTCGCAATGCTCGCTACATCGGAGACTAACGTTGCAATTCCTCATATCGCAGGTTATTTTGGTGCAACTTTAGATGAGGCAAATTGGGTAATTACAAGTTATATGGTCGCAAATGCAATACTTTTACCGCTTACGGCATGGTTTGAAAATTATATGGGGCGTGTAAATTTTTTAAAAACTTTTATTGCGATTTTTACTATAGGATCTGCTATGTGTGCTTTTGCACCGAGTCTGAATATGATGGTATTAGGCAGGGTTGTGCAAGGAATCGGAGGTGGACCTTTGATGCCTATTTCGCAAGCAATTTTAATTTCCTGTTTCCCATTTGAGCAAAGGGGGCGAGCAATGGCTTTGTTTGCCCTTGCTGTTATGGTATCATCAATTATGGGGCCGACTGTCGGAGGGTTTATTGTTGATAATTCTAGTTGGCAATGGATTTATTTGACAAATATTCCTGTCGGAATTATTTCTTGTTTTTTAATTCACTTTTTTATTCCCGAAAAAGAAAACAGGGTAAAGCCCAAAAAAGTTGACATAGGTGGTTTAATTCTGCTTTCTGTTTGGCTTTTTTCCATGCAGGTTGTATTGGATAAAGGGGAGCAGTTCAATTGGTTTGATACGACTTGGATTTGTTGGCTCACTGGAATTTCGGTATTTTCCTTTGTATTTTTTATTGTTTGGGAAATTGAAAATGATGATCCTATGGTTAATGTCAGAATTTTAAAAGATAAAAACTTCGCAATAGGCACTTATTTGGGTGCGTTCGTTAATATGATTATTTATGTAACCATTGTACTTTTGCCTAAGTATTTGCAAAGTATTATGGGATATACAGCTTATTTAAGCGGGCTTTCTCTTGCTCCTAGGGTTATATCTTGTCTTGTTATGCTGTGTATAATTGATAAATTGGTTGCTAAATTTGACAATAGAATTTTGATCGCAATTGGATTTTTCTTTATCGGGCTATCCACGTATTATTATACAAATTTAACGTTAATGACTTCATTCGGGTTTATTGTATTACCTAATGTTATTTTAGGTGTGGGTGTTATATTAACTTTCATACCGATATCAGGTTTAGTTCTTGGAACTTTGCCAAAGACGGAATTGTCTAATGGTGCAGGACTGCATAGTTTGGCAAAATGCGTCGCGACTGTACTGAGTATTTCGTTATCTTCTACTATGGTAGCTAGGCTTTCTCAAGCCCATCAGACACATCTTGTTGGAAATTTAGCTGCTAGTAATCCTGTGTTTTTTCAAAGACTTTCTGTTATGACTCATAAGTTTATGACTGGATTACCTGAATTTGCAGCTATGCACAAGGCTGGGGCTGTGTATTATAAACAGTTGATTGTGCAAGCTAAAATTTTTGCATATTCTGATGTGTTTGCTCTTTTTGCATTGGTTGCTTTTTGCATGATACCTTTAGGGTTTTTATTAAAAGTTGATTTTAAAAATAAAAAATAATATAATGAATTTTGTTATTAAAAAGGAGTTTAAATATTATGGAGAATGTCATTTTTACAAGAAGATCTATCAGACGTTTTTTAGATAAAGCAGTGGAACCTGAAAAATTAGAAAGAATCCTAAAAGCCGGAATGCAGGCCCCGTCTGCTCATAACGGTCAGCCTTGGGAGTTTTTGGTTATATCAGAGCAACAAATTAAAGATGATGTATCTAAAATGAGTCCTTGGGCGGGCATGGTCGCTAAAGCACCAGTGACAATTATTGTTTTAGGACATATTGATACTCCAAATTCAAGATGGATTCAACAAGATTTGAGTGCGTGTACTCAAAATATCCTTTTGCAAATCGCAAAAGAAAATCTCGGCGGCTGCTGGATGGGGTTTTATCCAGAAGAGGAAAGGGTTAAAAAATGCAGTGAATATTTTAATTTACCGCAAAATATTATTCCTTTTGCCTTGATTTCACTCGGATACAGTGAAGATCAAAATCGTTTTTTAGATAGAAGCGATATGACTAAGGTGCATTATAATAAGTATTAATTAAAAACGTTTTACATCTATTACTTCATATTCGTCGTCAGAAATCCAACGGTATTTAACAGACATATCGGGTGTTACCTTATCTGATTTCAAATAGGTTGTTGTAAATACTTCACCTTTTTTATGTTTATTTTGGAGTAAGACTTTTTTTATAGGTTTATCTCCTGGATAAGGATTTTCCCTTGTAAATTTGTCATAGCTCAAAAATTCACCTGTTTTTTTGTCAACAGTGACAATTGCTTCGACACTATGATCTGTTTGTCTTAAATATTTGTATTGCAATATTTCTCTCAATGGAGTTTTTGCTATTTTTCCAGGGGTAATGTTATTTAGTATTTTCATATTTTCAATTCTATTAAAAATAATAAATCTTGTAATTGCTTTTTAATAAAAAGTTACAATATTTATTCTTGAGTTAATTCCTCGTTTTCATCTTTTACCTCTATGACATTTGGGGTATCAATTTTGTATATAAATATTTGTAAAAGAGAATATGGCAAAAGAAAGAAAAACAGTAAATTTAATGCATATTCAAAGAAAGCACTCGTAATAACGTCAAATAAATAGTAATTATCTGCTATTTGAAATAATTCTGCTATACCAACTAAACTTGCGAGAAAATACAAAAGAATATATATAACAAAAAGAATTATAAAAGCTAAAATATACTGCAAATATACAAGCATTGTCGGCTTGAAAGATTTTTTTATGTATTTAGATATGAATATTAAAGACATTGTCTTGTGAAGTGAAAATTCTTTTGCAAATTTAATATAGCTGTAATAAATGTAGGGCAAAAATCCTGTTATTAATATAGCTATTATAACAGGTAATATTAAATCATCAGTTACTGCATACCAGATTAATGTAAGTATTCCTACAATAAATAAGTATACTGCCCAGACGATACTTAAAACAATTTGTCCTGGTATTGCTCTTAATTCGATTTTGCTCCAAAACGGTAATATTACAGATGTCGGGTCTTTGAAACAATCATGTAAAAATTGTACACTATATATCGCAATAAGAATACTTAATGTCCAGTCAAACAGGTTTTGTTTCCAAGTATCAGCCTGACCTGTTTTTATATCGTATAATGCCGAGAGTGTTGTGAAGATAGTCACTAAAATTAAAAAGATAATATGCTTTTGTATATTTTGTTTATCATAAATTTTTTTTATAGCATCAATAACTATTTTCATCGCAACTCCTTTAATTTTTCCCAAGCATATCACCATTATGAGTTTAATGCAACTAAATAAATATTTACTAAATGTACTAGCAAAATATTTTGTGTTCGTAGTTTATATTATAATAATGCTTATAAATAGCATGAAAAGAATAGCATAATATTTTTAGTAGGAGAACTTAGTATTGATTAATTTATCCCCGACTCACAGAGCCGTCAGTTTTAGAGAAAATTACCCGAATAAAGAAAGTAATAATTCTTTAGCTTTCGAAAAAACAGAAAAGAAATCCAGACCATATAACGATCCGCTTATGAAATGGCCAATTCGCGGGCTTGCGTTCACAAACGATATAGGAGCGGCAGTTATGGATATTGCTCCAAAGCTCGGAACTTTACTTTGGTATCCTGCTATGATGTATTTTGGAGCTGATATATACGATAAATATCGTAACAATAAAGAATTTTATGATCCAAATGCTCGCAGAGGACTTTCACAAGCTATATTCCAAGCATTTGCGAGTGTTATATTCCCAATAGTTGCAGTACATACCGGGCAAAAAACCGCTTCTGTATTAGCTCGTAAAAGCGATACAAAACTTTCTTTGCAAACTCAGGAAGAAGCATCTAAATTTTTACAGGATTTTATGTCCAGAAGAAAATTGTATAAATATAAAAATAATAAAGATGCTTTCAAAACTGAATTTAGCACATCTTTAGAAAATTTTATTGATAATAAGACTAGAGAACATGAAAATAAAAATGTCTTTAAAAAAGTTTTTGATCTGATTTTTAGTGGACGCCACCCCGAAGAAATGGGTAAAGAAGGACAGGACAGAAGACAAATTATTCATGAGTTTATGGATAAAAAAATTGATGATATCTTCGAAATTAGAGAGGCTCTTGATAATAATGAAAATGTTCGTCCTCAAAAATTATCAGAAAAATTATATAGGGAATTTAAAGGGTTAAAAGAAAAATATTTGAAAGATCCTGATTTTAAAAATTATGCCAAGGATTATGCAATAAAAGATGTTATAAATGATTTTGGAAATTCTCAAATATATAAAGTTAAAATGAAAAAGACTTTAGGCGGGTTTATAGCTCTTGGACTTTTGATTAAACCTATTGATATGTTTGTAGAAAGCGTAATTATGCGAAAAATTGTAGAACCTCAACTTGGCATTCATCACGAAGAAGCTAAACAGGTTGCGGATTTTAAAAAGCGAAATATGTAGAATACCTAATCTGTTTTGATTTTTACGACAACTTTTTTAACTTTTTGAGCGTCTGAAATTTTTAATTGCGGTTTATGAGCATCAGTTGGATATAGAACTGTGAAAAAGTTCGGCTGCATTTTTAATTTAATTACAGGCAAAGTCACGTCATAATAAAATGCAATATCCTTGAGTGAGTCGTAATTTTCTTTTATTTTAAGATTTTCCAGCGGGGTATATTCAATTATTTCCTCACCTTTTAACAGAAGTTGAATATCAATATACTTTTTGTGAGCTTCGAAAAATCCAGATTCTTTAGTTTGGTATTCCTCAATATTTGCATATACATTGTCATTAAGTATGTATTTTTTACATTCAATATCAGTAGTTAAATTTTTTATAAAATTAACAGCATGTTTATCAAGATTGTATAAGTCAATATTTTTAATTTCGTCGTAAATCATAATTTGCCTTATTTAAGCTCTTCCATTGCTTTTTGAAATTCTTCTTCATTAGTTGCTTTGCCATGCCAAGATGCGTTGTTTTCCATAAAACTTACACCCTTACCTTTAATCGTGTTTGCTATTATGGCTGTTGGTTTTGAATTTAGTTTAGCTTTTTCAACTGCTTCATAAATTGCATTAATATCGTGTCCGTCAATTTCAATTACGTCCCAATTAAACGCTTTAATTTTTTCAGCAAGAGGATTAAGTGCTTTAATTTTTTCAGTACAGCCGTCAATTTGAAGATTATTTCTGTCAATTATTGCGATAAGATTATCCAATTTGTGCTGTGCTGCATTCATAAAACCTTCCCAAACACTTCCTTCTTGAAGTTCTCCATCACCAAGTAGAACAAAAACATTAGCAGGATTTTTGTCTAATTTAAGTGAAATTGCAATTCCGCATGCTATAGAAAGCCCTTGACCTAAAGAGCCTGTTGCGACTTCCACACCTGGACATACAGGCATGGGGTGCCCTTGAAGTCTGCTTCCGAATTTTCTGAATGTCATTAATTCGTCTTTATCAAAATAGCCTATTTGCGAAAGTACGGAGTAATATGCGGGTGAAATGTGACCTTTTGAAAGTACAAATCTGTCACGTTTTTCAAAATCTTTGTCCCTGTGCCATTGTGGAATATTATTCATACATTTATGGAATAATACAGTTAGGATATCTGTAGAGGATAATGAACCTCCAATATGTCCTGACGAAGCATTATGCACCATTTTAATAATGTTTTGTCGGTTTTCTTTTGCTAATTTTTTAAGTTGCTCTACTTCTATTCCACTAAGCATTTTATACTCCTGTTATTTTTTCTTTTAAAACTTTTAAAACAAACAATGGTAATGTCGGGAAAATTCTTTTAAATCTTTTTGGCTCTTTTATTGTTCTATACAGCCATTCAAGCCATAGTTTTTGATAGATTTCAGGAGCTCTTTCGACCTCGCCTGCCCAGACGTCAAAACTTCCGCCTACTCCTATAAAAAGAGAGTCAGGAAGCAGTTTTTTCCCCTGATAATTAAACATCTCCTGCTTAGGTGAGCCTAGAGCAGAAAGAATCAATGACGGCTGAATTTTTTGCAGTTCTTGCAGAATTTCCTCATTATCTTTAAAATATCCATCGTGGTAATATGCTATATTTATGTTTGGAATTTCCTGTTTTAAATTCTCTACAGCTTTTTCAATAACATGAGGCTTTGCTCCTATCAATGCTATTGATTTTGCTTCGTTAGTAAACTTTTCAATGATTTTTCTGGAAAACTCAATACCTGCAATTCTTTTTACGTCATGCCCCAAAATTTTTAATCCTAATTGAACCCCTACACCGTCAGGGATTACTAATTCCGCGTTGTTTAAGATTTCTTTGAACTCGGAGTTTTTAGATGCATAATCAATCATTTCAGGGTTTATAGTAACGACTTGTCCAGCTTTTGCATAATCAAGTGCTTCGTCAAATGTGAATGTATCAACATTTATATTTTGAATTTTTACTAAAGTTCTTTCCATAACCTAATTATAATCTAATAAAAAGATTTGGTAAAGAATTTTAAAAAATAAAATATTGCTCATGTGGCTAATTGTTTTATAAAACTGATAAGAGTTTAATATAATTAAATCTTTTTCATACTTCCAGCTATTCTTAATTCCAACGAGCTCTGTTTCAGGGCTCTTTTTATTCGGTTTTTGTAGTAGAATTTTGTGTATGAATTCTAAAGAAATGAAAGCCAGAGAATTGTTCAGAAGCGGATACAACTGTGCACAGTCTGTATTCTGTGTATTCTGTGACGAAACCGGCATGGATTTTGAGAGTGCCCTGAAACTTTCATCATCATTTGGAGGCGGCATGGGACGGCTCAGGGAAGTATGCGGGGCTGTTAGTGCTATGTTTATGATTGCAGGATGTTTATATGGTTATACAGAGCCTGATAATGATGAAATTAAGGGCAAACATTACAAATTTATTCAGGATCTGGCGGAAAAGTTTAAAAAAGAGCATGGCACAATAATCTGCCGTGAGCTTCTGGGGCTTGAAAAGGGCGAAAATTCGACTCCCGTTCCTTCACCGAGAACAAAAGAATATTATGCTCAGAGGCCTTGTGAGAATTTTATCGGCAGTGCCGCAAAAATTGTTGATGAAATTATAAAATCCAGACAGTTTTAATATTAAAATTCGCCGTCATCAATTCCAGGCTCATCAAGCGGTTCTGGTTTTGGTGTGTTTTCCTGAACCTGCGGAGTCGTTTCTACATAGTTGCCGTC
>CASGAK010000074.1 GCA_949299435.1 uncultured bacterium | reverse complement strand
GTGTAGTGCTGCATTTTTTAAACTCAGTCAAACTTAATAAAACTAGACAAATCCCAGTTATTTACAACTTATAATTTTATTCTCATTCATAATCGCATTACTATTACTTTATAAGACTTTTAACCATTCAACTAAAATACTAAATATTTAAAAATTGAATTTTATTTAATCAAGTTTTCTTTTGAACGTCATTGACGCTAAACTCAGGGTAAGCGTAGCTATAATAAATAAAGGAATTAAATTATAGAATACATCTTCAAAACTCATTCCTTTTAAGAAAATTCCACGCACTAATACCATAAAAAATCTTATAGGGTTTAAGTAGGTTAGATATTGCAATATTTGAGGCATATCTTCTATCGGAGAAATAAATCCTGATAGTAAAATTGCAGCCCCACCTATAGTTAATGCTGAATTGATTATAAAGTCACGTCTTTTCATGTTTTCCTTTCTTACAAATTTAAACTGTTAATTTAAGTTTTAATTTTCTCTATTTTATCAGAATTTTCATAAGATGTATATTTATTAAAAACTTTACATTTGAGTATTTTTTATTTTTTCTGCAATTGTATATGATAATCTGAAATAGAATAGTACTTAATTAAACTATTTTTAATTAATATACTTACTTCTTTTAAATCTTAAATTTTATAATACCACTCAATATATGTTCGCAATTATGTAATAAAATTAATACATTTCAATTTTGTATAAAAGAAAATATTTATGAATTTTTTAACTGTTTTAATATTTTTATTACTTTGGGATTTTCAACCTTATAACATATTTGATTTGCATTACGATGACCTGAAATAACATTTGCATTTTTTAACACAGATAAATGTTGAGAAACAGTAGGTTGAGGAATATCAAGACATTCACACATTCTACTTACATTACATTCAGGTTGATGCATCAGATTATATGCAATAGTCAGCCTTGTCGGGTGAGCCAATGCTTTAAAAATCGCCGTATATTCTTCTATATCTATATTTTGAACTTTCATATTATAAGAATATTACAATATACGAATATTGTCAAATTATATATTGACGGAATGCGAAAAATTTGATAATATAAATATATGAATATACGAATATACTAAAATTACAGAGGATTATATGAAAGTAATTATTATTGGCGGTGGAGCTTGCGGAGCAAGTTGTGCAACACGATTAAGAAGATTAGATGAAAGTTGTGAAATTACAATTTTAGAACGAACTGAGGAAGTATCGATTGCAAATTGCGGACTTCCTTACTATTGTTCAAACGTAATATCCGAAAGAGAAAAAATTCTTGTATCAAATCCGGAACGATTCAAAAAAATGTTTAATATTGACGTCAAACTAAACAGTGAAGTCATTGATATAAACAGAGCTGAAAAATACGTTCTTACTCAAAATAATCAAAAATTTTATTATGACAAACTTGTTCTAGCTCAAGGTGCAAATCCTATAATTCCAAATTTGGAAGGGATAAATAACGAAAATATTTTTACAGTTAGGACTCTCGCTGATGCTGATAAAATTAAGGGTTATATCGCTAATAAAAATGTAAAAAATGCAATAGTCATAGGTGGCGGTTTTATAGGGGTTGAGATGACAGAAAATCTTGCACATCTTAATATTAATACAAAACTTGTTGAGTTATCAGATCAAATTTTAGCTCCTGTAGATTATGAAGTTGCATGCTTTGCCCAAAATGAAATGAGAGCAAATGGTATAGAATTAATATTATCAGACGGAGTTAAAAGTTTTAATAAAAATGAAATTGAATTAATATCCGGCAGAAAAATTCCTTTTGATATTGTAATTTTATCAATTGGTGTAAGACCTGAAACAAAATTGGCTCAAAAAGCAGGATTAGAAGTTAACCGAGGAATTAAAGTCGATGATAATATGCGAACTTCAGATTCTGATATTTATGCCGGTGGAGATAATGTGGAAATCAAAAGTTTTGTATCAGGGGAGGACGTCCTAATTCCTCTTGCAGGACCAGCTAACAGACAAGGAAGAATTATTGCCGACAACATTTGCGGGATAAATTCACAATATAAAAAATCACAAGGAACATCTGTTTTAAAAGTTTTTGATTACACCGTTGCAGCAGTTGGCTATAATGAAAAACTACTAAAACAAGCACAAATTCCTTACTGGAAAATTCTCACATTTGGTAATTCTCATGCCGGATATTATCCTGGAGCTACATCAACTTTGTACAAACTGCTTTTCAATAATGAAGGTAAAATCCTTGGAGCACAAGCCGTAGGTCAGGAAGGTGCTGAAAAACGAATTGATGTAATAGCTTCTATAATGCGTAATAATGGTACAATTCAAGAATTATTAGATAGTGAATTATGTTATGCACCTCCCTATTCATCAGCAAAAGATCCAGTAAATATTTTAGGCATGTGTGCGGATAATGTACTAAAAGGCTTTGTAAAACCTGCATATTATGAGGATATTGAGGGCTCTTTTATAGTAGATGTAAGAATTCCAGAAAGTTTTAAAACAAAAACTATCGATGGAGCTGTAAATATTCCACTGGCACAGTTAAGAAACAGACTTAAAGAAATTCCAAATGATAAAAAAGTTATTTTGGTATGTGATTCAGGTTATACAAGCTATTTGGCATCAAGGATTTTAATACAAAACGGATATAATAATGTATATTCACTAATGGCTGGAATGAAACTCTATAAAGAAATTCAAAGAGATAAAGAAAATAAAGTTACCGCAAAAAATAATGCTCAAACTATTTCTAAATCAAGTGAAAAAATTTTAAAAGTCGATGCTTGTGGTCTTTCTTGCCCAGGACCCATTATGAAATTAGCAGAAAATATCTCAAATATTCAAGAAGGTGAGATATTAGAAATTTCATCAACTGACAAAGGTTTTTACGCAGATGTTGAGGCTTGGTGTAATTCGACAAATAATACTTTATTGAATTTAGACAATAGTAACAAAAAAATAATTGCAACAATTCAAAAAGGTCAAGTTATTCATCAAAAATCGAATATACAACCTATAACAAAAAATGCACAAACCATTGTTGTTTTTTCTAACGATTTAGATAAAGCCCTGGCTGCTTTTATTATTGCAAATGGGGCAAAAGCTAGCGGAAAAGACGTAACTTTATTCTTTACATTCTGGGGCTTAAATATTTTAAGAAAAGATAATGTTACAGTTAAAAAATCTTTTATAGATAAATTATTTAGCTTTATGATGCCAAAAGGTGCAGATAAATTAACTCTTTCCAAGATGAATATGGCAGGACTTGGTTCATCTATGATGAAATGGGTTATGAAAAACAAGAACATTTCAACTTTAAAAGAACTTATTACTCAAGCACAAACTCTAGGAGTAAAATTTATCGCCTGTCAAATGAGTATGGACGTTATGGGAATAAAAAAAGAAGAACTCATTGATGGTATAGAAATAGCAGGTGTAGCAAAATATATAGAAGAAAGTAATAACTCAAATTCAAATTTATTTATATAAATCTTAATAAGGTTTTAAAGTTATAAAAATAATTTTGGAATTCTAACTCAAATAATATTGCATAACAAAAACCCTCTCAGCTGAGAGGGTTTTTATTTTATAAACTTTCATACCATTCTTTTAAATCTTTGCGTTTAACTTTTCTTGTGGAAGTCTTAGGCAATTCTTCACGATGAAGAACAACTACTGTCGGTGCTTTATATGGTGCTAAATTCTCATCGGCAAGCCTTTTTACTTCTTTTTCCAGTTCATTTTGAATTTCATTATCAGATTTTTGAAGTAATTCATCAGACGGGGTTATAATTGCACCGACTTCTTCCGTACCTGCTTTGTTGCCTGATTTTATCATTAAAGACATCACACAAACTTCTTTTATCAATTCTGAAGTTTCCAAAACAGCTTCAACTTCTTCAGGAAAAATTTTCTTACCCCCGCCAAGAACTATCATATTTTTAATTCTGCCGGTAATTTTAATAAATCCATCTTTATCTATTTCACCAATATCACCTGTGTGGAACCAACCGTCCTCATCAATTACTTCTGCGGTCATTTCAGGCTTGTTGTAGTATCCTTGCATAACATTCGGCCCTGTTGCGAGAATTTCTCCGTTATCTGCAATTTTTACAATAACAGAAGGGAGTGCTTGACCAACAGTACCTATTTTTGAATGTCCATAACGATTTGTTGAAATTGTCGGAGAAGTCTCAGTTAATCCATATCCTTGAAATATAGGAATGCCGATTCTTTCAAAAAATTCAGCAACACCATCTTCTAAAGGTGCACCTCCACAAATAAAACATTCCAATCTGCCGCCTAATCCGTCTATTATTGTTTTGAACATCAAACGACGAATTTTTCGAGGCATGAATTTTGCTAAATTATACAAAATTTTAAATATACTTTGAGCAGCTTTAGATTGTTTTTTAATCTGTTTATCAATACTGTTTTTAAGCATTTTAGCGACAAGGGGAACTACAATCATATTTGTAATTCTTTTTTCCTTCATAACTGTTGTCAATTCTTTCGGATTAAGGGATTTTATATATACAATCTTTGCCCCCATATATAGCATACCGAAAAATCCGCAATCCAGTTCCAGCAAATGATTTAGAGGCAAAATGGAAAGCAGAGTATGCTCATGAGTCAACTTAAACATAGATTCAAAATCTCTCAATTGTGAATAAATATTACCGAAACTAATCATAACTCCTTTAGGATTGCCTGTTGTACCTGAAGTGTAAACGATTAATGCCGTTTCATCTAATGATCTGGGACGTCCCAAATCTTTTTCAATATCACCCTCAAGTGATGATACGGATAATATTTCAGAATGTTCCCTATTTTCATCATCTAGAACAAATATATTCTCAATTGATTGAACATTATTCTTTACCTCAAGAGCATGCTCTAAATAATGGCTTGAACATAAAATGATACGAGGATTACAGTCATTTAAAATATGAGTATGCTCAGGTACAGTTAATTTAATATCCAATGGAACAGTGACCGCTCCTGTTTGAATTGATGCAAACATTCCAATTGCAAATTCAGGACGAGATTCACATATCATAGCGATTCTGTCATTTCTTTGTATATTTACGTTTTCTATTAAATAATTCGCAAATTTTTTGGCCTTTCTTGAAATTTCAATATAGCTTAATTCTTCATAACCATCTTTTGTCTTTAAAGATAATGCCTTTACCTGACCGTAAATATCACCTTTTTCCTGCATAATATCCAAAAAGTTTGCATACAACCTGTGGTTAATTTTATAAAATGCACGACGTTCAAGAGATTTTTTCATAAAGTTTACACAAGTTTGTAATTCATGTGCAATTTCTTTTTCATCGCAATCAAAATCCTTTATGGGCTGACCAAATTGAATAACAATTGTGTTAAACAATTTAGGAAATTTTCTTGTTTTTCCCCAAGTTTCAAACCCACCCTGTATGGCAAAAGGAATAATCGGAGCATTTGTAGCTTTCGCCATCAATCCGACACCTCTGTTAAATTTACAAATTTCTCCATTTGGTGTAAATTTTCCTTCAGGAAATATAATTACTGCTTCCCCGGAAATAAGTTTTTTATTTGCACTTTCTATTGCTTCCAACCCTTTGCCAAATTTTAAAGGAAGAACGTTAAAATATTTCAATAAATGTCTGACAATAGGAGTTTTGAAAGCAGCAGGGCCGGTTACGAACCACAACTGGCGGTGAGTAGCCATTTGTATAATAAACGGATCCAAATGCCCTGTATGGTTACCTGCCAATATAATTTTACCTTTGCGAGGAATATTTTCTGCACCTTCAACTCTATATTTAAATAAAAACAGAAAAATATGCCCTAAAGTTGCTTTGAGCAAGAAATATCTGAAAGATTTATCAAATATAAGAACTAAGGCTGCTAAAATAAATGATAAAAATGCAATTCCCCTAAACACGTTTAGAGGGTTAATAAATCCGATGACATTTGCAACAATTACAGTTCCTATAAGAAAACTCAAAGTACTTGCCGTAAGCTGCAACCCAAAAACTTTACCACGGACTCTATCCGGTGTAATTTTTTGCAAAATTGTATCAAGCATAACTATAACAACAGCATCGGCTATTCCTATCGGAATTAACCAAACCCAAGCTGTATCAACGCTTTTGCACAAAGGTGCCGTAACTAATGCAAAACATAAAATAATAAAACCACTTGCAAACAAATGCGGGATTCTCATAATTCTTGCCAAATAAATTGTTACAAGCATGCCGGCTAAAATACCTACACCTAAAAGTGTTCTCAAATAAGTTAATGCAGAAAAACTCAATCCGTAATAGTCAGTAATCAAAGCATTGAAACTGTTTGAAAAGACCGCAACAATAAACTGAAGACAAATAGTTAATCCGACAAGATGAAGAACTTTTTTATGTTTTTTCAAATAACTGAAAGCTAAGATTATATCATTTGTTTTTTCTTTCGGAATAAAATAATTTTGCGGAATTAAAAATTTTATAATTGCTGTAAATATTGCACCAATCAAATACATACCCGCAACAACTGCAAAAGCATGTAAATCACCTATTTTAACTAAATAATTCGCTGCAAAAGCACCAAATAGTAATGCGATAGCTCCAATAGAAGATGTCATTGCGTTCGCAAACTTTAACTGTTCACTTTTGACAACATTTGTAACGGCAGACATTTTTGCAGGATAGAAAAAAGCTGCTCCAGTTCCTAATAAAAATGCAAATATATAAATTAAATTTTGGGATAATTGAGGAAGCAAAAGAATTATTACAAAAGTAATTATTGCTCTAAATATACAACTTATAGAAAGTATTGCTTTTCTTGAAAATTTGTCACACAAAGCTCCTGAAAACGGAGTCAAAATAAATTGTGGCAACAAAAACACAAAAAACATTATTGCAATAGACTTCCCTGCACTACCTGAAATTTGTATCAGAATAGAAACAAGCAAAAATTGTATAATCGCATCTGCAAAATGCGAAAATAACTGCCCCAAAAATAACTTATCAAATTCAAAATTTGCTAAAGGACCTAATTTATTTACATAATTCATTAATTTTCTCCCTAATTTATCAAATATATCAAGAGTATTTTATAATTT
>CASGAK010000073.1 GCA_949299435.1 uncultured bacterium | reverse complement strand
GCTTCACTAGCTTTTGAAGCATCTCGCCACAAAATAGATGCACAACCTTCAGGTGAAATTACAGTATAATAAGCATGTTCTAAAAGGTATACTCTGTTTGCAACAGCAAGACCTAAAGCTCCGCCTGAGCAGCCTTCACCTGAAATCACAGCAACAACAGGTACTTTTAATTTTGCCATTTCACGCAAATTTACTGCAATTGCACCGCCTTGATTGGTTTCTTCAGCACTGATTCCTGGGTATGCTCCTGGAGTATCTATTATAGTTACAATAGGTATATTAAATTTATTTGCATGTTTGAACAATCTCAACGCTTTTCTGTACCCTTGCGGTTGCGGCATACCAAAATTGTATTCCAAATTTTCTTTAGTAGATTTACCCTTCATTGTACCCACAATCATCACAGGCTTGCCGTCAATTTTTGCTAAACCGCCGATTATCGCACGATCGTCCATTCCCTCATGATCCCCATGGAGTTCAATAAAATCTTCACAGATTAAATTTACATAATCCAAAAAGTTAGGTCTTTCAGGGTGTCTTGCAATTTGCAATTTCTGTGACGGCTTCAAATTAGCATACAAATCCTTTTTGTAATCTTCTGCTTGCTGTTCAAATGTTTCTATTTCTTTAGTCAAATCCATGCCTGACTCCAAACTTATTTTTTTTAGTTCATCAATTTTTTCTTGAATTTCCGTAATCGGTTTTTCAAAATCCAAAACTGTCATCTCTTACCTCATTTAATCTAATAAAAAACTTATTTACCGACTATTTTGCAGCTGACTCATGCATAGAAAGTAAATTACCTAAAATATCAGGTAAATCTTTACGTTGAGCGACTACATCTACCTGTCCGTATTTCAAAAGATATTCAGCAGTTTGGAAATCAGACGGTAATTTTTGTCTTATGGTCTGCTCAATAACTCTACGACCTGCAAAACCGATTCTGGCACCTTGTTCTGCAATAATTATATCGCCCAACATACCGAAACTCGCAGTCACCCCTCCAAATGTCGGCTCAGTTAGTAAATTTATATATAAAAGCCCCTCATCATCAAGTCTGGATACTGCACAAGAGGTTTTTGCCATCTGCATAAGACTCAATGCACTCTCTTGCATTCTTGCACCACCAGATGATGTAATTGCTAAGACAGGCAGTCTTAGTTCAATAGCTTTTTCAATAATCCTTGTAACTTTTTCTCCGACAACAGAACCCATTGAACCGCCCATATAATCAAAATCCATTATAGCAGCAGCTAATTTGTGACCTTTAATAGAGGCTAATCCTGTAACTACAGCATCATTTAACCCGGTTTTAGCATGAGCTCTTTCTATACGGCTTTTATAGCTTTCAGTATCTACAAACTCCAAAGGATCAGTCGGTTTGATATCTGCAAAAAGTTCTTCAAAACTACCCTCATCAAAAAGCTGCTCAATTCTTGTTCTTGCATTTATTCTAAAATGATAGTCACATACCGGACATACCATTTTATTAGCAGCCAAATCCTCTTTTAAAAGCTGTGCATCACAGTGCACACATTTTGTCCACAAGTCAGGATTTTTTTCTACTTCTGCTCTAGCCTCCAATGCACGTCTTTGAATTTGAGCTTCTTTTCGTTTTTCAAACCAATCTTGTATCGTCATATCTTATATCCCTGTAAAAATTACCTTTCAACATGAGTATTATACATCAAAAATTTATTATGTCACTTTTTGCGGTCTTTATTTACAAAAAACTTTCTCAACTCAGGTGAAATTTGAAGGTTTTGGAGTGCCAAATGATATTTTTTAATATTAGCGATATTTTCCTGTTCTTCCAACAAATCACGCTTTGGCGGTGCTTTAACCGTTTTTTTAACCCGTTCAAATTCACTTTCAGCTTTACCTGACATAACTTTTGCAATAATTTCATCAATATTACTACTCCCCGTTTGATATTTAGAGGCAATTTCCGAAATTGTTGCACCTTGAGGCAGTCTGTATAACCAATTTACTGTAAGAACATCTCCTGATGAAACTTTATTTACACCTTTTTGGTGGGGAGTATACATAATATCCTTTTTATTCGGACTATGTCCCAGTCCTATAGCATGACCTATCTCATGCAAAATTGTATGATATACTTCACTTTCGTCCATATAATCTGCATGTACAAGCCCTTCAGTCAGCCCGATTGATACTTCTGCTCCATATAATCTATGCTGAGCATCGTATGAAAAATTGCAAAGCCCGAGTGCTTTTCTTTCAACTCTTTTCCATTCTACATTGATGTGCGACTCCAAAAGGGATTCTACAATTCGGAAAGACACCTTACCTTTTGTAGCACTTTGCCACTCATCAAGAGCTCTTTTAACCATTCCGCGGTATTTATAATCCTGACCGGCTTTTGAATAAAATTTCATTGGTGCAATATAAACATTTAACGGCATAATTGTCCATCGCATTAATCTGCCGTTTTTTAAAGATTCAGAAACATAAGTGTTTATTTGCATATTTTTATTGTATAATAAAATTACGAAAAAGAGAAGTCAGACTTAATGGAGGATATTAGCATGAATATAATGCAAATGATGAAACAAGCTCAGTCTTTACAAAAAAAACTTAAAGACACTCAAGAAGAGCTTGCTAATATAGAAGTAATCGGTGAAGCAGCAGGCGGAAAAGTTTCTGTAACTTTTGACGGTCAAGGTAAATTTAAATCAATTAAATTAACCCCTGAAGCTATTAATCCTGAAAATCCGTCATCTGTGGATTCTGATTCTGTTGAAATGTTAGAAGACATAATTACAGCAGCAATTGCTCAAGCTAGTCAAAAAGCATCTGCTCAAATGGAGCAAAAAATGAAAGCTGTAACTGGCGGAATTAATATCCCGGGATTATTCTAGAATGATTTATCCAAAATCTATAGCAACACTTATTGAGCACTTTCAAAAGTTCCCTTCTGTAGGGCCTAAATCTGCTCAAAGAATGGCATTTTATATGTTAAGAATGCCTGAAAGCGAAGTACAAAAATTCGCACAGACAATTATTGAAGCGAAAAAAAACACAAGGACTTGTGAAATTTGTTTTAACCTTTCATCGACAAGTCCTTGTGAGATTTGCACAAACCCAAAAAGAGATCGTTCTATAATTTGTGTCGTCGCTGAAACTAAAGATCTTATCGCAATAGAAAAAACAAACGAATTTAAAGGGCTGTACCATGTCCTGCAAGGACTTATATCGCCAATGGACGGCATCGGTGCTGATGATATAAGAATTAAAGAGCTGTTAAACAGATTAACATCAGATGAAGTAAAAGAAGTTATTCTAGCACTTCCCCCATCAGTTGAGGGGGAAGCGACCAGTCTTTATCTTACAAAATTGATTAAACCCTTTGGTATCACTATTTCTAGAATTGCATTCGGACTCCCTGTCGGAGCTGACCTTGAATATGCAGATGAAATTACCATCGCTAAAGCTATAGAGGGTAGAAGAGAAATTTAAAATTATTTAGGTAAGTTTTTAAAATAATCCTTATCAGTCAAAGCATTATAGGTGCACCCGGCTCCGTTCATGCTATTTGTAGAAGTCACAGAGCAGTATTCATCTGTTTCACTGTAATATTTTGTCCCATCTGCTCCCATAGGCAGAAGTGTACCTTTAGAATCCAGCTGAAACATAAACAAATCTTGTCCCAATCTATTAGGATTTTTCAAAAATCCGTTTACATCTACTGATATAAAAATCGCACCCTGATTTGGATCTGAATTACTTGCATTCTCTATTAAAACCAAACTGCCATCATTCATGATAAATTGTCCGTCATCAAAATTTCTTAAAGCAATTGTTGTTGTACCTGTTAAATTTTTATATACTTTTGATGAATTTCCAGAAGCACTTTCCATATTTGGAATACAAGCCTCAATATCATAATTTCCCTGACCACAATCTCTTGCAATTTTTAGATACCTCATTAATACAGTTTTTACTTCTGCCCAATAATTTCTCTCACCAGGCTTTAGTCTTTCACCTGTTTCTGCCTGATACATATTTAATGCCTGACCAATTATGGAGTAACTTCGCTTTAATCCCGTTTCCAACTCTTTATAACGAGCATTGTTTATTAAAGTTGGCAATGTCATCGCTGCAACTACACCTATTATACCAAGCGTTATAAGGACTTCAGCCATTGTAAATGCTTGTTTAGCCATATTTAATCCTCCTATTATATTGGCTCATAGCCAATGTGATTTATCTGAATAATAACATAACATGTAAAAATGTCAAATGATTTCTATTTAAAACTTGGTAAAAAAATCTATACACTCAGACGTCAGCTTGGACTTTCTAGAGAAAAATTCTCAGAACTCGCGTCAATGAATGACTACTATCTCGGAGAAATTGAAAGAGGAGAAAAAAAGGCTTCTTTAGACACACTTTTCAAAATTTCTAAACTGTTAAATATTAAAATCCATGAGCTTTTGAATATCGAATAGCCTTTTTATATAATTGCATTTAAAATTTATATAAGTTAAAATTTTCCTATGAACGATTGCATTTTGGAACTTAAAAATCTATATGTTGATTACAAAACCGATAAAGGCTTTTTCGGTGGTAAGCAGACAATACATGCAGTGAACGGGGTTAATTTAAAAATAAGAAAAGGTGAAATTTTAGCAATCGCGGGAGAATCCGGCTGTGGAAAGTCTACTCTTGCTAAAACCATTATAAGACTTGAAAATCCGACAAAGGGCGAGATTATTTTTAATAATCAGGATTTACTAAAAATGAACTCCAAAGAATTAAAAAAATCCAGAAAAAATATACAAATGATTTTTCAAAACCCTTATGCAAGTCTTGATCCAAAGATGAAAATTTATGACACACTCAAAGAACCGCTAAAAATTAATACAGACTTATCTGATGAAGAAATTAAAAAAATTATTGAAGATACAGCTTGCAAAGTAGGATTGGACAAAGAATGTCTTAATCTGTATCCTCATGAATTTTCGGGAGGGCAAAGACAAAGAATTGCAATAGCAAGAGCACTTGTACTTAACCCTCAATTTATTTTGGCTGATGAGCCTGTAAGTGCATTAGACGTTAGTATTCAGGCACAAATTATTAACCTTTTGAAAGAATTAAAAGAAAATTACAACCTGACATTTATGCTAATTACACATGATTTAAGCGTCATAAAATACCTCGCTGACCGCGTAGCTATAATGTACCTTGGAGAAATTATCGAAATAGGAACTGTTGATGATATTTTTTACAATCCTAAACACCCATATACAAAAGCATTGTTAAGTGCGGTTCCTGAGATTAATAATCATAAGGAAAAAATTCTGCTGAAAGGGGAGCTGCCATCTCCATCTGCCCTGCCAAAAGGCTGCAAATTCCATACAAGGTGCCCGCAAATCCTTGATAAATGTAAAGAAAATTTACCATCTATTACAAATATTAACCAAAATCACTGCGTAAAATGCTTTCTTTATGAAAATTAAGCAAGTTTTATTTTTCAGGGATTTTATTACCGTATGGTCAAAATTTCCCCTAATATAAAACTACCCCTAAATATCTGTAAAGGTTCAGTTAATGAGCGTCAGGAGCTTGCTAAATCTTTAAATCGCAAGTTCTTTTATGGGATTTCTTTAAAATTTAGGACGTGTAATCTTGACAGATTTGAGTTTGAAGAAAAACTTGCTGAAATTACTAAAAATAAAATAAGTTTTTTCATTACCAATTCAACCGATTCTCAAAGTGATGCAGCACTTGCTTTGGGTTTTAATAAAATTAATAAAAATGAAACAGACCATTTTATTTTATGTCTTCCTTTGAAAAACGGGACTGATACTATATTTTCAGGAGATGCTAATATTTTTATGCATGAGACATTTCATTTATTTTTTGAAATTGCTAATCCAAAACATATAAAAAGATTTGCTAAAATATTCCAAAATAAAGATTTCAATCTTTGTGAAGATTTTTATGATGAATTTTTATATTCCAAAAAGTTCAATGACTCAAAATTAAAAAATGAAATATTACCGAATTTTTTACAAAAATTGCCTGATGATTTAAAAATTGATTTTTTGCAAAACTCTCGCTACAGGTTGAAAGAAGAACTATTAGCCCATGAAGAAGGATTCAAATATCACAAAAGAATGAAAAATGAACACCCAAATTTTCCAATTGATATGAATAAAATTAATACTACTGAGGAATATCATTTTCCAGAAAAGTTGGAAATTTTAGACTCAGCCCTAAAAGAAGTATTGATTAATACAAGAAATAATTTAAAAAAAATATTTATGCTAAAATCTTAATATGGATAAAAAAGTTATCACAACAAATAGAAAAGCATTTCATGACTACACTATTTTTGACAAATTCGTAGCTGGTATTGTGCTGAGCGGAACTGAAATTAAATCCATACGAAAAAACGCAATTAACCTAAAAGACAGTTTTTGCAAAATAGAAGATAATGAAATATTTTTATACAACTGTCATATTTCACCTTATGAACAGGGTAACAGATTTAACCACAAAGCAGAGCGTACAAGAAAACTACTGTTAACGAAAAAAGAAATTCTGAAAATGCACTCAAAAGTTAAAAAAGACGGATATTCAATTATCCCGCTTGAAGTTTTTATAACCCACGGCTTTGCAAAAGTTGAGATAGGTTTAGCTAAAGGTAAAAAGCTGCATGACAAACGCGATGATATAGCTAAAAAAGACCAAAAACGCGAAATGGACAGAGCAAGTAAAATAAAATATTAAAAAAGACCGATAAACAAAATCGGTCTTTTTTTTATTGAAATAATTTTTATTCTTCGACAAATTTATCAACAATTTCGGCGGATTTCTTGCCGGTTTCAAAAGTCTTTTCAAACTTCACGGCACTGCTTTCGCATACAAAATCTGATGAATCGTCAGTTATATTTGACTTGTCAGTTGCTTTAGCATACATAAGCTCTTTTTCTGCTTTTTCAAATTTTTCTTTAAACATAGCAGTATACTCGTCAATATTCAAAGCACCGTCACCATTTAAATCAAATTCTTTTGCTCGTTCCTGATAATAGTTTAACAAGTCAGTAATTGTAGTGCCGGCAGCTTCTTTATCTGAAATTCTATATCCATTAGCTACATATTCTCTGATAATTGCATTTGATAATTCATCAAATGATACCCGCATTGAGGCATCTGTATCTTTTTCCATAAAATCTAGTAAAATCTTTTTCGCTACTTCTGCAGATACAACCTCTTGTAAATTTTGATTACTCACATCTCCAGACGATTTTGAAATGTCATCGCTAAAATCTACCATATATTCTCCTTTTACAAAATAATACTTTTTATATATCGGCAATTTTCTAAAAAACTTTAATTGTACTTTTTACAATTTTACAAAAATTTACTATTATGAGATGATATGAATATGAAAGTGATTATTTTATCCAAGGGCAAAATGCTGTTAAATATAATGAAAGCAGTTCAAGAATCCAACTGTGAAATAGCAGGAGTTCTAAGATATGAAAAGACTTGTCTTTCACCGTTTCAACTTTTTTTGCACGATTTTTTCAAAACCAATCATGATTTAACATTTATAAAGAAATACAAAATTCCTGAAATAAAAGCTAAATCGGCAAACAGTGAGGCATTCAGAGATTACATTTTAAAAACGAATACTGATTTAATAATAGTAGGCACCTGGAGGGAAAAAATATCTAAACAAACATTCTCCATGCCAAAAATCGGTACAATAAATATTCACCCCTCACTACTGCCAAGGTATCGCGGTCCAAATCCATATATACAGGTAATAAAACGAGGCGAGAAAAAAACAGGAGTTACAATACATCTTATAGATGAGAACTTCGACACTGGTGCAATTTTACTTCAAAAAGAAATAGATATTTTCCCTAATGATACAGGAAAAGAACTTAGAGAAAGAATCTACCCTGCTACCAGAATCCTTTTAAAAGAGTTTTT
>CASGAK010000072.1 GCA_949299435.1 uncultured bacterium | reverse complement strand
GCAGATCAAAATCAAGCAGCAAATAAAACTTTAAACGAAATGTCTGCCCTCGGAGCAAACAATTTTAAAACAATGGAATATTTACCTTGCCCATACAGAGGTAATATACAAATTGCAGGAAAATCCATAGACGCAAAGAGCAAAAGATGTTTCACCCTAAAATATACTTATAACAACAAACATGAAGAAGTTGGTCAATGTAAAGCAAATTCTAAATAAAAACCAAAATACCCGATGTTAAAACATCGGGTATTTTTTATAATAATTTATATTGAATTATTTTACAGCTTTTATAACAGCTTGAGTCAAGTCTTCGCCACCATATAATACTGCACCTTTAGCCAAAACAATGTCATAATTTCCTGCCTTAGCTTGTTCTTCAACTTTTTTAGAAATACTTGAATCTATAGCAGACAATTTATCTACATATTCTTTTTCCATTTTATCTTTTTTTGCTATCAATTCTTTAGAATATTTTTCTTCTAATTCTTTCTTTTTCTTTTCATCTGTTACAGCTGCAACATCTTTTCTTGCTTTGTCTACAAATTTTACAAGCTCATCAGCTTTAGCTTGTTGTTCTTTTTTCAAATTTTTAACCTGAGTTGAATTAGCAACAACTTGAGCTATATCAACAACAGCTACTTTGTAATTCGCAGGCTCATCTGACATTGCAAAATTATTTACCGTAAAACCAATAACAAATGCAGCTAAACCAACTGTCAAAATCTTCACGTTTTTGTTCATAATCTCTCCTTAACTAATACAAAAGTTATACTATAAATGTATGAAATTTAAACAAATTCATAGACTAAAAATGTGAATTTTATTTAACTTTCTTTACATGTATAATTATATTTTATATAATGATAACAGCTTAATAAGGAAATGTACCTAAATATTAATTTTTGTAAAAAAAATAGCAAAAAAACAGATTCATATGTTTTTATTTCTGTATTAAGTTGGAAAAATAGAGATACTCTCTAAAATTTATTAATAAATTTAAAAGGTGAATGATGGAAAAGACAACATTGAATAAGGGCATAAAGAAAACATTATTAAGTGTTTCTGTATTTTGTGCAATTGCTTTACCAGCAAGCATTACCCCCACAATAGCCTATGACGGTGCATTACCGGTATCTATAAATCAAATTATGATGGAATCTGGAGCAGCTGGAAACATTAAGCACGATACGGATATGCTCAAATATAAAAGAGATGAAAAAGAAATAAATGAAGACTACTACAGATATGACAGAAATAGAAACTTTGAAGGTAACGGTGGTGGTCAAATTATACAAGATGATTCTTCTACAAATAACAGCGGCTATATGCAAGGACAAGTACAAGACATTGATACAAAAGGTGTCTATATAAATTCTATTGAAGTCGCACCGTCTGAAGTACTATCAAAAGATGAAATAAATAATATCATTCGCCCGCTAATAGGTAAAAATGTATTTATAAGTGATATTCAAAAAGTTATTGACCAATTAAACACTTTATATGCAGAAAAAGGCTTTGTAACAGCAAAAGCATTTTTACCAGAACAAACAGTTGAAAACGGTCATATATACATTGAACTTGTAGAAAGTAAGGTCGGTAATATTTCTGTAGAACAAAATAAGTGGACAAGATCAAAATATATTACAGACCGAATTGAGCAAAAACAAGGTCAATTATTTGATATTGTCGAATTAGAGCAAGACATACTTGACTTTAACAGATATAATGAAGGCGTAAATTTAACAGCTAATTTAACAGCTGGAGCTCAACCCGGTACAACAGATATTACATTAAAAGCAAATGAAAACTTTCCGTTCCATGTTGTAGGTATTATGGATAATGCAGGAAGATATCAGACCGGTAATTTAAGAGGCGGAGCAATGATTTATGCGGACAGCTTGTTCCATAACAGAGACCGCTTATCTATCGGTTCTTATTTTTCTGGAGGTGCAATAAGCCCATTTGCTGATTATAACTTCCCTGTTAATAAAAAAGACGGTCGTGTCGGATTTATGTATTCATCTACATTCGCAAAAATCAAATGGGGTCCTCTTACAGACTTAGATCTTAAATCGAAATCATATATCTATTCATTGTACTACTCACAACCGCTTGTAAGAAAGCCTGGATTTGAGTTAAAAAGTTACTTAGCTGCGAACTATAAACGAGCAAGAACAAGTATTTTTGATGATTTAATAGATATCGGCGTAGATGAAATTACAAGTGCTGATTTAGCTTTCAATTTAAGGAAAGATACTAAATACGGTATTTGGTATGCAAACCAAGGTGTATCATTAGCAGTACCTATTTTAGACAGCCAATCTAGCTATGTAAAAATCAATGGTGGATTAGTAAGATTACATGACTTCTCACATGGTGTAATCGGTCAATTAAGAGCTAATTACCAAGTTATACCTAATAACAAACACATTCCTTACTTGGATCAATTCCAAACTGGTGGTCTTGCAACAGTTAGAGGTTACTCAGAAGGTATCTTGATGGGTAAAAACGGTTACTATACAAGTGCTGAATTGATGTTCCCATTAATGCCAAGAGAAATTACAAGCCCAAGATCAGGTGAAAAAGTTCCATTCATAGGAAAATATGTTAAAGGTGCAGTATTTGCTGACCATGCAGGTGTATTCCCAACAGCAAATGAAGATTATATGGACGGAAGCTACTTCTTAATGTCTTTAGGTATGGGATTAAGAGTACAGTTACCGGGTGATTTAAGTGCAAGATTGTATTGGGGCTATCCTTTGATCAACAATGCATATGAAACAGACAGAAAATACGGTAGATTCCACTTTGAATTGACATTAGAGCCTAACCTTGATGCACTTTTGAGAAACCGAAGTACTGCAGCAGCACCTGCAAGGGTAGAAAAACACGTTGAAGCTGATTACATAAATAATTATGATGATGTAAGACATTACGATTACTTCAACGACGGTGCTCTATAATAATTCAAGACTTGAATAAAAAAAATTATGCGGTAACTTTATAATGGAAGTTACCGCATTTTTATAAGGAAACAAAAAATGACAAAGGGGATATTTATTACAGCGACAGGAACTGATGTCGGTAAAACGTATATTTCAGCTTTAATTGTAAAATCTATGCGTGAGGCAGGGCTAAATTGCGGATATTATAAACCTGCACTGAGTGGGGCTGAAGTTAGAGAAAATAAAATTATTCCTGGTGATTGCGACTATGTATTTAGACAAGCTAAAATAAACGCAGACCCGAATAATTATGTATCTTATATTTTTACACCCGCAATATCTCCTCATTTAGCTGCAATAAAAGAAAATAATCCTATAAAATTAGAAAAAATAAAAAAGGATTTTAGTAAGATAAAATCAGAATACGATTACCTACTTGTCGAAGGTGCAGGTGGAATTATTTGCCCGTTTAATATTAAAGAGAATTTAATCTTACCTGATGTAATAAAAGGGTTAAATCTTGATATTATAATCATTGCTGCTGCTGGATTAGGGACAATAAATTCAACAGTTTTGACCGTGGAGTATGCAAAACAAAAAGGAATTAATGTAAAAGGAATTATTTTCAATAAATATGACGAAAATAATGAAATGCATAAAGATAATTTAAAACAAATAGAACATTTAACAGGAATAAAAATTATTGCAACTGTTAAAGAAAATGATGAATATATTAACTTAGAAAAAATAGCACCTGCATTTAAAGAAATTTGAGGTATAAAAATGAATGAATGGATTGAAAAGGATTTAAAATATATATGGCACCCCTGTTCACAAATGAAGGATTACGAAACACTTTCCCCAATAGTAATTGACAGAGGTGAGGGAATATATTTATATGACACTGATGGGAAACGCTATGTTGATGTAATAAGTTCTTGGTGGTGCAATTTACTGGGGCATTGTAACCCCAAAATTAATGAAGCAGTAAAAAAACAGATTGATAATTTAGAACATGTAATTTTTGCGAACTTTACACACAAACCAGCTATTGAGTTATGTGAAAAACTTTCAAAAATACTGCCTGCAGGGCTATGTAAATTCAATTTTACTGATAACGGTTCATCTGCAATTGAAGCGGCTATGAAAGTAAGTTTTCAATACCACGAACAAACAGGAAATCCTCAAAAAACAAGGTTTATGGCATTGACCGATGCATACCACGGTGAGACAATAGGGGCACTATCAGTTGGAGATTGTGATCTCTACACAAAATTATACAAACCTATTTTAATGGACATAATAAGAATACAAGCCCCTGACTGTTATCGCTGTCCATTTGGAAAAACAAGAGATAATTGTTGTTGTGAATGCTTTGAAGATGCTGAAAAACAGTTTGAAAAATATGGTAATGAAACTGCAGCATTACTTGTCGAACCTCTTTTGCAAGGGTCAGCCGGAATGAAAATTTATCCGCCTTTATATTTGAAAAAATTAAGAAAACTTTGCGATAAATATAATGTGCACTTAATTGCAGATGAAATAGCCACAGGATTTGGTCGAACAGGTAAAATGTTTGCTTTTGAACATGCAGAGGTATCACCTGATATTATGTGTCTTTCAAAAGGACTTACAGGCGGTTATATGCCATGTGCAATGTTTGTAACTACACAAAAAATTTATGACGCATTTTATGATGATTATAACAGCGGGAAAGCCTTTATGCACAGTCACACTTATAGTGGAAATCCTCTTGCCTGTGCTGCAGCTAATGCTGTACTTGATATTCTTGAAGACAGGAGCCTATTAAAACAAGCTCAAGAAAATGCAAAATATTTCAACAAAATAATAAAAGAAAAATTCTTACCACATAAAAATGTCGGAGAGGTAAGATCAATCGGGCTTATTAATGCAATCGAACTTGTAAAAAATAAAGAAACCAAAGAGCCTTTTGACTCAAAACTTAGAACAGGATACCAAATTTACAAAAAAGCACTGAAAAAAGGTGTCTTGCTAAGACCTCTGGGCGATATTATATATTTTAATCCACCTTTAATAATCGAGCCAAATGATATGGATTTTGTTGTAGATGTCGCATATAAATGTCTTTGTGAAATTTTACCAGAATAACGATAAAAATTGTCTTAATTACTAAAGTCGTCATTTGACGGCTTTAGTAATTTTAAAGATGCAAAATTAACTACGTTAAAAGAATTAACGTAATTTATACACTTATAAGAAGCGGAAAACATTTAAACGGCGATTAAAAATTTTTAAAGAAACTTTTTATCCACACACATCGTCTATTAAATTAAGAAAGTTTTATCCTTCTGTAGTTAATTCTTCCCAAATACTTGGTACTACAATTAATGCAGTATAAACGATAAAACCGAAAAGAATTAAATTGATAGCTTCCATATAAACTCTCCTATAGCTTACACATGTATATTATACCCATGCTGTATTCAAATGTAACATAATTTTACAAATAAAATTTAAATTTTTTATATAATAATGAAAAGAGGATACAATGAAAAAGAACTTGGAAAAACTTTTTAAGAACTTATGCTGCTCTGTCTGCAAACACGAATTTGATGAGGATTCTGTGACAATCAAAAGAGATGAGGGTGGACTTTTAGTCACTAATTTAAAATGTAACCACTGCGGAAAAAATTACGGTGTAGCCTTTTTGGGATTCAGTGATATTGAAGTAAAAGATGACAAAGATATCGCTCTTGAAGTGCAAGAAGGATCTGCTCCGATCAGTTATGATGACGTTATTGATGCTCACAGATTTATTAAAAATCTTGATGAAAATTGGCAACAATTTATAAAAAAAGAGGTATAATCAAAAGCCGCCCTTCGCCACTTGCTTTTTCAGCTATTGCAAGTCTATTCTATGGCTCACTGTATAAATTTATACTCACATACTATATAGCTAGACTTTCTCTAGCAATTTATAAAAACAAAATCATTTTATGCTCAAAAACAAAAAGAGAGGAATTTATCCCTCTTTTTTTATATTTTCATCTAAAATTCCCGGCTCCAGTTTTGAGCCTGTATACCATTCTCTAAAAGCATATTGGGCCTTTGGAAGACAGTATGCAAGAAGAAAACTGCTAAGACCTACATTTGTTAATATATTTACTGATTTTACAATTTTCGCCTTTTGGGCAAATTCTTTAACTTTTAATAATACAAACTTATCATCAGCACTCTCGCCAGCTGTCGAGAGTGCTTTTTGTGCAAACTCTTCTATTGACATTTTAAAATCCTTCAGTTGTTCAATATCTACAAAAGCTCTAGGATCTCTTACTCCATTTTGTTTTACTTTAGGATTTTCAAAAATCATTTTAACCTTTTCAAATTTCTGAGCATACTTTGTAAATAATTCATTCGGATTCTCATCTATAAATTTTAAAAGTGATTTACCGGAATTATTTTCTGGCAATTTTAAAGTTTTATTGGCTATTTGAGTCAGAAAATCCTCATCAGCAAGCATAATCGGATCCAGCTTGACATCAATATTAAAAATTTTATTTGCACTATTATCAAGAATTTTTTCAATATATTTTGGAGCAACATAATTTAAAAACATCATACCAAGCATTTTTACACTCAAATCCACTGCTTCATTTTTCTTTCTGGAAGTGATTACACGTCCTATGGCATAACCTCCGTCAATAGTCGCCATTTTTTGATATGTTGAAAAGTTTGCGACCGTAGATGAAAAATTCCCTGTAAACACTGGTTCTTTTTTGGTTAATCTCATATTTTCAAAAACATCTTTTCGTAAACTTCCAAAAGTATTTGTAGTCTTTTTTTGAATATTTTGTAACAGAACTTTTTGATCAGCTTTTTTTGCTTTAGCTGCCTTTGTTTTAGCAGTAAGCCCGAATACTAACTTCGGAATTACAAACCCCATTAATGCTATAGGAATTAGTGTAGAAGCTATAAATTTTGATGATAACAATTTTTCAAAAAGGACTTTATTGTTTTTAGCTTTTTTTAAGTCATCAACAGCTTTTTCAAGTTCTTGCAATACATTCGGAGTAAATTTGCCACTTTTAATTTTTTCTTCAAACAATTTGATATTATAATCAATTCCTTGACAATCGCTATTGTTAAAAAGTTTCAAATTAACATTAGGATTAAGACCATTTTTGGCAATGCCGTATTTATCGAAAAGTTTTTCAACTATTGGTATCCCAGCAAGCCAGACAAATGAAGTTAAATATTCATCAATAATTCTTTCTCTCGTTGCTAAAAAAGCAACATCTTTATCATTTTCGTTTTCTTTATAAGTTAAATAAACCTTAGATGGGATTTCAACCCCGCAATCACGTAGTATTAAGGGGTATATACTGCTTGTATTTCCTATTGCTGATATTATATTTGTAATTGACATTTTATCTATTATTCTCCAATTCTAAAAATCAAACGCCTAAAAACGGCCAAATAGCCTTTATGCTCTATATAATCCTGAGAAAGACTATTTATTTTAGAATTGAAAAATTTAAAAAGCACCGGAGCAAAACATCAATTCATAGCCTATCGCAGGACGCTATGATGATGAATAAGATGACTTTTTAAATCTGATATTTTCATAATTTTACCTTTTCGACTTTAATTTAACAAAAAATTTTTCAAAAAACAAGTCCTAAATTCCAAAATTCAAAGGCGGTTCATTTGAAAAATTTGAAGTTTCATCTAAATTAAAACGAATTTTAACGATTTCATCTTCGCTCAATTTGTCTATCGCTGCTGCTAAATCTTCCGTTGTGGGATTTTCAATTCCTGTTATTTTTTTTCTGATTTTTGCACTTTCACAAGCCTTTGCAATTAAATCCAACTTACTGTTTTCCACAGCATCTTTAATTTGTTTTTCAGCATCTTGGATATCTTTTTCCTTTAAAGACATAAATGTATCATAAAAATTATCATTTTTATTAGTAAAACCAGCTCCATAGTTTTTAGAAAATGAAATATTAAAAAGCCCTAATCCGACCTCGTTATCATGAATATCAAAAGCCGCACTCAATTCAGAATCTCTATGTCCCCAGGCTTTTACTTTTTCAATCTGAGTTTTTGCCCTATTCAAGCCTTCCGTACCATATTCTACAGCCTCAGTAAGAACTTTATTTTTAATATTTTGCGGAATCTTTACACCAAAATAAGGACTTGCAGACATATAATTTTTATTAATTCCATTAACTTGCATTTATAAATCCTTTCTTGTTTCTACATTTCTTTAAAACGTTTTGCTGTTTGAGCGTCAAATACAATCCCCTCACTACGATGCGAATTAATTATATTTGCTAACCTTTCTGCATAAGGTTTTCCTGCCGATGCAAATGCCCTTACCTCATGAAAAAGTTTATCTTCTGCCCATAAAACAGACTTTTCACTAAGTTCAAAAAACTGATTTAGCAAATCTTTTTTCATAAAAACCGACTCTTTTTTATTTATTGGTACTGTTGTTGAGTCCAAAACATTATTTTTTAACCTTAGCATATATTTGGTCTTACCTTTAATATTAGCTGAATATATATCTAATACCGAATTTGAATCCCCCCATTTTTCAATATTTTTAATGAAATCATCATATCTGGGGTCACTTTTTGCTAAAAATTTCAAACTTGGTCCTATCTTTGCCTTGAAAGATAACTGACTTTTATTAATCTGACTATTATTATAATTTGACAACTTCATCTTTTGTCCTTTTTGTATTATTCTGCTTCGAGTTTAATAAAACGTATAAAAAAATTAATTGCCACTTTCAAAAAAAACTTTCAATTTTTGTAACTTTTCTTCATCAATACATTTTATCAAAAGCGTTTTATCTTTAGATGTTTCCCCTTTGACTATAGAAATTGAAGTTTTGGGAATTTTGAACGATTTAGAAAAGAAATCAATAAGAGCTTTATTTGCCTTACCATCGACAGGCGGAGCTGTTATTTTAACTTTTATATCCTCTTGATTAAGCAATATTTCGTTTTTAGAGGCATTTGGAGAAATTTTCAAATTCAATAAATAACCGCCATTTGTTTTTTTAAGCATATTCACCTCTTATTAATGCTAGCACAAATAGATGAATTTAAACGATTTTGCTTGAAAATTAGAAATAAAATCTGTATTATAATTATATTATGTCTGAAAAACCGTTATTTGAAGAAATAAAAGAAAAACTTATTGCTCAAAACAGAGAAGAAGAAGACATTCAGCAGATAGAAAAGGCATATCAGTTTGCTAAAAGGTTGCATGAAGGTCAATATCGGATTTCAGAAGAACCGTATATTATACACCCTGTTGAAGTTGCTAAGATTTTGGTTGATTTAAAAGTTGATACTCATACTCTAATTGCAGCCTTTTTACACGACATTTTAGAGGATACAGACACCAAGCCGGAAGAAATAAAAGAGCTGTTTGGCGATGATGTATTAAATCTTGTACAAGGAGTCACCAAACTCAGTAAGCTGCAGTTTAAATCAAAAGAAGAACGCCAAGCTGAAAATTTCAGACGACTTTTCATCGCAATGGCAAATGATATTAGAATTATCTTTTTAAAACTTGCCGATCGGCTGCATAATATGAGAACTTTAAATTTTATGGCAGCTCCTAAACAACAAAAAATAGCCAGAGAAACTTTAGATATTTTCGCCCCGCTTGCAAACCGACTGGGTATCGGTAAAATTAAAGCCGAACTGGAAGATTTATCTTTAAGATATTTAGAACCTGATAAGTATTTTGAAATTGCTCAATTAGTATCACAGACAAAAGCCGAACGTGAAATGACTGTGCAGCTTTTGATTGATAAAATTTCTCAAGATGTTAAAAAAAGTGGTATTAATGCCCAAATTACAGGCAGAGCTAAGCATTATTACAGCATATACAGCAAAATGAAACGACTTAATATCGCATTTCATGACTTATATGACATAACCGCAGTCAGAGTGATAGTTGATACTGAAAAAGAATGTTATGAAGTATTGGGACTTGTACACTCTCAATTTAAACCGATACCCGGCAGATTTAAAGACTACATAGCAATGCCCAAAGGAAATATGTATCAATCTTTGCACACTTCTGTAATAGGTCCCAGATCTAAGCCTTTGGAGGTACAAATTCGTACTTGGGAAATGCATGAAGTAGCTGAATATGGTGTCGCTGCACATTGGAGATATAAAGAAAAGGGTTCTCAAAAAGCTAATAACCCTGCAGATATGCAATTCAGCTGGATGAGAAAAATGGTCGAATATGATAAGGATATGACAAATGCTCAAGATTATGTCAATTCTGTTAAATTGGATTTGTTTTCCGATCAAGTATTTGCATTCACACCAAACGGTGATGTATTAGATTTGCCTATTAACGCAACTCCTGTAGACTTTGCCTACAGAATTCACTCTGATGTCGGACACAGAACTATCGGTGCTTTAATCAACGGCAGAATTGCTCAATTAGATACAAAATTAAACAACGGTGATATAGTTGAAATTTTAACTTCCAAAACCCAAGCACCACGTTTAGATTGGCTTAACTTTGTAGTCACAAAACAGGCTTCCTCTAAAATCAAGCAATGGTTTAAGAAAAACAACAGAGAAGATCACATTGAAGTCGGAAAAGCTAATTTAGAGCATGAATTGACAAAAGCCGTATTTGATGAATACGTTAAATCAGGTGAATTTGATAAAGTAGCTGTCACTATGAATTATCAATCTGCTGATGATTTATTTGCAGCACTAGGATATGGTGAGACAACTTTAAATAAAATTATCAACAAACTTAAAAAACCTGAAAAGAAAAATATTGAAAATACATTCCACACAACCAAACGTAAAAAATCAGAAAAAGATATCATTGGACTTGAAGGACTAATGTATTCATTTGCCAGATGCTGCTCTCCAATACCGGGGGAACCTATAGTCGGAGTAGTTACACGCTCAAAAGGAGTATCAGTACATAGAATTGACTGTAAAACCTTGGAAAATGTTCCACCTGAAAGAATGATGGATATTCATTGGTCAGGAGATCATACGACAAAGACTTACAGTACTACAATACGAATTGAAACTGCAGAAAAAATGGGACTGCTAAAAGATATCATCGCTGCTGTATCAGATAACAATACTAATATCAATTATGCAAATGTTAAATCAAAAAATAATAAAATCGGTATAATCGAGCTTGGTATGGAATTAAATAATGTTGATACTTTAAAAAAGGTTATCAATAGTATTCAATCCATACCTGACGTATACAGTGTAAAACGTATTCAGACATCTTATGCTCATTCTCATCAGCCAAGAAAGCCTCAAAATAATAATAAAAAGCACTCTAAAAGGCCTAAAAACCGTTGATTTTTATTCTCTTGATTCCTCCAGCTCTTGCTCATATTTAAGAACTTTGCTATATAGCATATATGAGTTAAAATCTACTAAGTTTTGATCAACAGCTGCATTAGGAGGTAATACTACTTTATAAATTTTTTCACCTTCGTCCAAAATATACTGAACTTTACCTTTGAATTCTGCACCATTAGCATCTTTTAAAGTCTCAACTTTCCAATATTCGGCTTTATATCCGTTAGGTTTGTAACGCATCATCTCTGAATATTGTTCATCTTCAGTAGAATCATATTTATACTTTTCATAGAACCCTGCTTGATTGTTTATTCTTGTTACCATCTGATCATGCTCATTGAATTGCTTACCGTCAAAGCCATCTTGTACGTTATAGGAAACATTATTATCAGGAGTAAAATCATCTATTAATTTTTGTTTTACCTCCAATTCTTTTGATATTTGAGTAAAATCAAAAGCTGTAGTTCCATTTTTTTCAGCCTCTGTTATAGCATTTTCAATTCGATAAATTTCACTTTCATGATTGATAATTGCATTATTTACAAAATCCATTTTTTCATCTTCTGACAACTCATTGTTTCCAGTTTTTGCAGGAATTTCAACAGGTTTTGGTGTTGCCCCCTGTTTTCTTATAACACCATTTGTGGCATACAATTTTAATTCATTAAAATCAATTTTTTTATCGTTTGCCATCATCGCTTGTAAATCTGAATAGGAAGGTATATTTACCATACTGATTTCATTATCGGTTTCTTTTTTAAGCTGTTTATAAATTTGTTTTATAGCTTTTTCGTATTCTTTTTGAGTTATATTCAATTCGTTTTCATTAACTATACCATCTGGTCTTTCATAAGAATAATTTTTACCTTCGACTGTTTTTCCTTTTTTATCAAAAATCGATAATATAGCAAGGCTTAGCAAGTCTTCTTTGGATAAATCCATATAGCTCACACCTTTGTCATTTGTTTTTAAGAAATAATCTCTTAATTGACTGATTTTGAACTTGTCCATTGTTTTCTCCTTTTATTACACTTCACTTATTACTGTTATTTTTATTTGGAATTATTAAAGAACTATTTATGAATACAATTTCAAATTTCTCTCCACAGTTTTTTCAATAAGGCTCTTTACACTGTCGTATTCAGTTTGTAGAGCACTATGTTCTGTATCTAAAATTTTCAATTGATTATCATACTGTTTATCTTTTGCTTCTATATCTCTTAGAGCTTGCTCATATTGAACTTCTGCAGCTGTAACAGCAGCTTCATTCTCTTCCTCAGTTATATCTGATGCACTGGTCCAGACTATTGAAGTCCAAGTACAATCAGCAAGTCCTGTACCTTCTTCTGTCGGGTTAGTAAAATCAACTCGTTCTAAAGTTACTGTACCATTACTCAAAGCATATTGAAGCCATTCAGGACTGTTCATTAGTCCATCTTCTAAGACTTTATACTTAGGAAGTCCACTTGTTGTTTTTTCTTCTGCTAATTCATTACCATCTTCATCTGCAGTGCCAACTTTTACATCGCTTTCACCGTTCATTCTGTGCCATAAGTTCACATACCATTGACCCTTATCTTTATCAACGATTTCTCGAACTTCTTTTTCTATATAATAATCAACCTCTGGCTGTGCAGGCTCTTCTGCAAGCCAAGCATCATGGTCTGTTTGCCACTTATCTTTATTATAGACAGTCTCCTTAAAAGCCTGTTCCATATCCTTTTGAAAGGATAACAATAAGTCTTTCAAATCCGGATCAAATGGTACTCCTAAAGTATCTTTATATTCTATTACATAGAACATATCAATTATTTTTTGTGTTAGTTCTTTTAATACCACATTACCTTGAGCATCAAATTTGTAGTTACTCATTAACTGAGCATTAATTTTTTCTTGTTCAGTGGCATTTGGATCATTCATTATTGAAATCAGCTCATTTTTCATATCTTCATTTTCAGCTGCATAAATAATTTCCGATTTATCACAAACAACTTGTGATACAGCTTCCATATCAGGAGTTTTACCAGCACTGTTAATATTAGAAGGAATATAGTTTTGACCTATACCTATGCTATAGCCCAAAGTTGTCGTATAATTTTTCAAACTTTCACTACCAAAATCTGCAAGTAAAAGGTGTGCTAATACGTGCTTATAACAACCGGAATTACCTGACATTGCGGGAGTATAGCAAGGCTCTGAAGCACTTATGAACTTACGATATAACTCATTATTTACACCGGTTACTTCTTCTTTATATTTATCATCGTATAAATTAGGCTCTTTTGATTTCCATTCAGAATAGGCATCTTCATATTCACCCCAGGCAACATCGTACTCCGGATTTTTAATTTGTACCATCTCGCCTTCGCCTTCTGGCTGTAGAACTCCGTATTTATCCAAAAATTCTTCCAAATTAGCACTGCTTTCATAATTTGCAGCATCTAATTCACTAACTAAAATTTGATTATTTTGATTTATGATACCATATTGATTTTTTAATTCACCGTATTGACTCAACGAAGTACCGGTTAACTTTTCCGTTACTTTATTACCGCTTCCGTCATAGGTCGTAAATAAAAGATTTGTAGAACTCAAAGCGTCCATATAAGCAGCACTTGCTTCTGTTGTCCGATTTGAAAGTGACATTTTCGCAGTAGTTATAGTCTGCGAACGAAGTTCATTATCAGACAAACGTGAAGTTATGCTTAATAATCTCGCTTGTGATGCTGAAAGTCCCATTTTTTACCTTTCCGTTAGTAATTCTTAACTGTCTATACGGATACTTTCTTTATTTCTTTAATTAATTTTGAGGATTAGTTTAAAATATTTTACAAAAATTCACATTCTTGATAACAAAAATTTAAGTATTTGCAATATCAAAATTTATTGCTACCATGGTATTATGGCTAAAGTTTTTCTAATTTCAGACAGGGATTATGTAATTAAAAAGTTTAATGAATTATGTTGCAATAATTCTTACTCTTTAAGTTACTCTGCAGATACTGAAATTGTTGAAGAAATTCTTAGCGGCGACGTTTTTGACCTTATTATATTTGATAACGAAATTAGCACATTACCACCTGCTGCTTTTATCAAAAAAATTAAAACAATCAGGGACAACTCTGTAATAATTTTATTAAAAGACAAAAAGGAAGTTGATAAAGATGTTATCAAGTCAATAAATGCAATTATTACATCAGACTTTGATGACAACCTTATTCTTTCAACTTTAAGTATCAATTTAAGAGTCAAAAACTCTTTGCAGAAACTGTCCAATACAAATAAAGATCTTGCAGACAGTCTGTACAGACTTAATGCTCTATACAGTACAAGTTCTCAATTTGCCGGGACTTTAGACAAAGAAAAACTTATTGAATACATGATAGAAGGACTTGATAAATCATTAAGTTTTTCACTCACTTGCACTTTATCTTTTTGCAGCGGAAATTCTCCTGTATTAATAATAAATTCACTATATGAATTATCTGATGAGCTTATTGACGCTATAAAGCTAAGAAGCATAATCAATTATAAATCGTTATTTGAAAACAAAAGTATTCCTTTTGAGATAGATGAAAATGACCTGCAAGTTATAAAAACAGTTAAATATCCCGCAAGCAGATTTAACTTCAGTTTATTTCAGTTTGATAATATGTTTGCACCTATTGCACTGGGTGAGAATTTTTACGGGTGTATTGAAATTTTTAAAGAAAATCATTTCACTTCAGAAGATGCAAAATGTTTTCAAACGATAGCACAACAGGTATCATTACCTCTAAAAAGTGCCACTTTATATCAAGAAATAATTGATACCAACAAAAAACTTGAAAAATTAGAAAAATTAAAATCAGAATTTATCTCCATAGTATCTCATGAATTGCGAACTCCGCTAACTTCTATAAAAAACTCAATTGATATTTTATTAAGCGGAAGATGCGGAGAAAACACGCCATCTAAAGATAAATTTTTAAACATGGCAAAACAAAATGTTACAAGACTTTCAGGAATTATAAACGATTTGCTGGATATCTCAAAAATTGAAGCAGGGAAAATGGATTTTCATTTCAGACCTGTAAATATCAATTCTGTTGTGGATTATGTAAAAAATGCATTATCAGGACTTGCTAAAGAAAAAAATATTGAAATAATTTCCTATGACAATCCTAATTTACCTGAAGTTATGGCAGATTCTCAAAGACTTGAACAAGTATTGACCAACCTTTTATCAAATGCAATAAAATTTACTCCAGATAACAAAACAATAAAAATTCACACCTCGGTAAAAAACATATCTGAAATCCAATATCCGGAATGCTTTAGTAATGATATGCAAAAACTTAAAGGTGATTATATTTTAGTATCAGTAGAAGACGAGGGAATAGGAATTGAAGAAAATGAGTTATTACATGTATTTGATAAATTTGCACAAATAGAGAACTCACTTTCACGAAAAGTCGGCGGCTCAGGTTTGGGGCTGCCTATAGCCAAGCAGCTTTTAGAAGCACACAGCGGTGCTATATGGTGCGAAAGTGAAGTAAATAAGGGGTCCAAATTCTACTTTGTGCTGCCGCTTGAGCATTCTGTAAGTAAAGAAAAAGCACTCCGTATAGGCTAATCTTTTTTAGGATTATCATAGTTAAGTCTTGAAATATGACTGTCATTTATACAATACTCTTTTTTATTACTTAAATTATAACAAGGGATTCTTTTATCATTGACCGCCCTTGAAAGATATTCATTTATATCCATAAGTTTTCCGAAAGAATAACACCAATTTAAATCTCGATCGATAGATTTCAAATTTTCGTTTATAATATCAACTGGGGTATCACTTTTTACAAAATCAATAATATCAAAAGGCATTGAAAATTTGTAACTGATTTTTTTATACACATCTTCTAAAAGACTAATTTTTTCTAACCTTGCATCTTTATCAATCAATACCCCAACTCTGTAAACAAATCCTTCCTGTCTTGCAAATTCTTCCCCAAGCGGAGTGGTTAACGATTCTTCTATTAACGGTTTTACAATCGGAATAGCATTTTTATAATTCTGATCTACTCCGTTTCGAATCAACAAATCATACTCTGCTGCTGATTTCAAAAAGAATTTAGACATCAGCTTACCTGCAGTATCTACAACTTTTTGTGCAAAATCCATTGCATTAGGATTTTTCTTGGAAATAATTGGAAAAGTCGCCATTAAAACACCAAGCGGGTTTATATTCAGCTCTTTGTCTAAAGCCATCATGTCTACATCTTTAAAAAACGTAGCAGGCTTTTGTGACAATTCAATAGTATCAGCAACAAGTCCCAAATGTTTAGGGTTCATATTCTTTAACTCAGGTAGTACATCTTTTACTTCTGATAACCTTCTTGACCAAGCCTCTATTGTTCCTTTTAATTCTTCTACAGTCCTCGTATCAGGCAATCGTTTAGGAAATTCAATTGGCTCCCACCCTTCAAACCGCATTATGGGATTTAATAACTTTATCATTACTTCTCCTTAATTTTTCTTCCATTTTTGTAAAAATCAAAAAAATATTTTTTGTCGAATATAATTAACTAAATTAACAAATTTTAACAAAATAGAAGATACCTTTTAATATGCTATAATACTTGTAAAGGATAAAAATGTTATGAAAAAAATTCTAATCGTAGATGATGAGCAAGATATTGTAGAAAGCCTTAAATTTGTATTAGAGGCTAGCGGATATGATTGTTTTACCGCATTCAACGGTGAAGACGGACTAAGACTTGCAAAAGAATTGGTACCTGATTTAATAATACTTGATGTTATGATGCCCAAAATTAACGGCTATAAAATCAGCAGACTATTAAAATATGATAATAAGTACAAAAATATACCGATTTTAATGATTACCGCTCGCTCCCAAGAAGAAGATAAGCTGATAGGTGAAGAGACTGGTGCTGATGAATATATAACAAAACCCTTTGACCTTGATGATGTGTTAAGACAAGTTGAAAAATATTTAAGCAGAGAAAATGATGGATACCGTAACAAACAAAACGCTTGAAAAATTAAAATATGATTTAGTAAGAACAGGTCTAATAGCTTATGAAACACTTGAACAAGCTCAAGAAATTGCCAGTGCTCAAAATATAAATATCGGTCAGGCACTTATTAACTCAGGAATGCTTCAAGAAAAAGATTTGATTAAATTTCTTGAAAACAAGCTGCATACACCGTTTGTAAACCTAGACGATTATAGCCTTGATAAAAAGTGCTTAAAATATATAAATTACTCAGATGCTAAAAGGTTTAAAATTTTACCGCTGTTCAAAATTGAAGATACATTAACAGTTGCAATGGCAGATCCGTTAGATCTTTTCGCGATAGACAAAATCGTAGAAAGTGCCGCCTGCTCAATCGAGCCTGTATTAGCTTCTGAGGCAGTCATTTTGAAAAAAATCGACGAATATTATCCTAATGACATAACAGTAGGTGAAATTTTCACGCAAAATATAAATTCCGAATACGACTGGCGTGAAGAATTACACAGTGAAGACCTTTCTGATTTACATATCCAAAAAATTATCCGTTCTATTTTAAAACAAGCAATAATGGAAGATACCCATGAAATTTTATTCCAAAGGGATAATGAAGGACTTGGTGTAAACTTTAAAAGAAACGGAGAAATTCACAATAAAGGAATTATTCCCTCAGTTTTAACACTTTCTTTTATTGCAAAACTGAAAACTCTTTCAGAACTTGATCCTTCTGTAAGTGAGGTCCCCCAACTTGGTAAATTAAATTTCAAAGTAGATGACATCTCTGTAGTTGCAAGTATTTCTACATTTCCTACAATTATGGGGGAAAGGATATTTCTTAAAATTTACAGACAACCAAATCCGTTAAACAAAATTATTACAAACGATACTCAGCTTAAAATTGTAAAAAATGCAATGGAAAATCCAGGTGTAATTTTGGTCTGCGGCTCTCCACTAAGCGGAAAAACTCATGTAATTTATTCTATTTTACTGGATACCGCAGCTAAAAATAAAAATGTAATGACAATTGAAAGTATTGCTAAATATAACTTAAACAACGTAAATCAATGCGAATTAAATGAGAATGTCGGATTCAATATGGACAAAGCCTCCAGATTTATTGAATTTCAATCACCTGATATCATTTACCTTGAAGGAATTAAAAATAAAGAATCTTTCGATTATTTCTCAAATTTAGTATATGATAACAAAACTATTATTATGGAATTTATGGCAAATAATATGGAGGATTTGAGAAATAAAATGTCTATTTCTGATTTTGAAACCCTCAAATCAATTATAGGCTGTATTATATTCATTCACTCCAAAAACAGTATTGAAGTCTTTGACAAAGCGACTGCACAAAAATATTTAGCATAAAAGTCTGTAAAATATTTTTTAGACTTTTCTATAACTGTATATTTAAATTAAAGCACAGTATACTATTTCATATTCCAGGTTAAAAACTGACTTTTCATACAATTATTTTATGTAAAATACAAGATTAATCAAAAAATCAGCAATTAACATATAAATAGTTGACAGAATAGCAGCCTGAGTCGTAGAAATTCCAACTTCTTTAGCTCCGCCTTTTGTTTCATACCCTTGGGTCGCACACACAAGTGCAATCAAAGCACCGAATATCGACGCTTTCAAAAGACTTATGTAGATATCTCTTGTACTTAGCCAAGCCCAGACAGAATGCATATATCTTGCAGGGTGTAAATTTATAGTGGCATGAGATACAAACATTCCTCCGAGTGTACCTATAAACTCAGCCAGCAATACAACCATAGGTACAGTCACTGCCGCAGCTATAATCCTTGGTGTAAAATAATAACCTACAGGATCAACCTTTAAAGTTTTCATCGCATCAACTTGACTTGTAACCTGCATATTTGCAATTTCTGCAGAAATAGCAGTACCAGCACGGGCACCGATTGCAAGAGCTACAAAACCGGGTGCTATTTCTCGAATTAACACGATAGCAATAGTGCCGCCAATATAACTTTCAGCACCGGACATCAAAAATTGTTTTGATACCTGAATAGCAATTACCGCTGCCGTTATAAAAGTAATAATCAAAGATATAGGCAATGAATCATAACTAATTGAAGCAGCTTTCGATATAACCTCTGAAAACCTTAAATGCCCACTCAGTAAATATCTAAAACTCTTTATTAAATTTTGAACACATAGCCCTAAAAATTCTATCATTAAAACCTTACCACGATGAAACTCTAAATTTTTTTACTTATAAAATTAAAGCTGTATAAAACGCCTCTCGATAAAATCGAGAGGCGTTTAAATATTAATATATTGGCATACACCATTTTTTGTATTTTGGTACTCTGCCTTTTACGACATCAAAATATAATTTTTGAAGTTCTTTTGCAATAGGACCTACATTACCGTCACCTAATTTACGGTTATCCACACTGACAATCGGGCTGACTTGAGCTCCTGTGCCACAGTAGAATGCTTCATCAGATATATATAATTCAGTTCTGTCTATTACTCTTTCTTCAACTTCAAGGCCAAGAACATCTTTTGCAAGTTCCATAATAGTATTTCTTGTAATACCAACTAATATATTATCTGTTTTCATTGTAGTCACAAGTTTTCCATTTTGAACCAAGAAAAGATTCATAGCAGACCCTTCTGTCACTTGTCCTTGCTCATCTAAAACTATTGCATCATCAAAACCGGCATTGTGAGCATCTGTTTTAATCAATGCTGCATTTGCATAAGATCCTGCTACTTTTGCTCTTGGTGGAATTGCATTATCACTGTTTCTCCTCCAATTTGATACGCACACTTTTAGACCTTTTGAAGTATCTATATAATCACCCATTTTATTTGAAATAATTAAAAATGCATCAGGGTTATCATATAATCCCGGACCTACTTTTTGTGCTGATTTATATAATGTCGGACGCATATATGCATCTTCTTTGTAATTATTTTTCTTTAATAAATTTTTTGTAATTTCGCAATATTCTTCCACTGTATGCAACGGATCCATATGCATAATTTTAGCACTTCTCAATAAACGTTCATAATGCTCAGGCACCCTGAATGCATATAATTGTTTTTCTTCTTCATTCCAATAAGCTCTTATACCTTCAAAAACTGCCGTTCCATACAAAAAAGCATGTGTGCGAACAGGTATTGATGCCTTTGTAATATCGACATAGTCCCCGTTTAGATAAACATACTCTGCCATATAATCCTCCTTATTTCCTAACTTACGAATATAATATAGCACGAAATAAGAACTTTTTACAGGTTATGTGAACTCTTATTAAAAAAGGCGGACATTTTCATGCCCGCCATTATATATATAGGATATTTATGAGGATTAACTTTTATTGTGGATCTTTAGCATCTTCACCGCCGATTATGCTGATATTTTTCAACAGCCATTCAGAGCCTTGCGGATTTATTTTCTTGACTGAATTTGGTTCAGGTCCTCTTTCATATATAAATCCGTCACTTGATTGCCATTTTCCGTCAGCGATTTTTGTGAATGATTTCGGATTGTTACGGGTCCAGTTACCAGGCTGTGCTGTTATTTGATCAGGATCAAATATATACCAGTTTGGAGCTCCGTTATTATTTGATACATTAATTGGTGAAGTCGGTGTATTTTCACAATCACTCAGATTTTTTGTACCGTCTAAGTATAATTCATGACGTTTAAAGTCTTCGTTTTTACCGAATACATAGTCTTCATCTGGGTCTGACCATTTTGTTCCGATATCATTCATTATGTATACATCACCATCACGGCTTGTTCTGCCTCCGTCCCATAATGTTCTGTGAACTACGTTATTCTTTTCATCTTGCCAATCTAGACCATATACGAATGTTCCGACACCTGTTGAATCTATGCCTAAATCATGAAGCATTTCTTTGATTTTTTCAGGAACTTCTGATTCAAATTTATTGTTTACATAAATTGTTTCTGGCGGCATTGGTACTGGTTTATCGACATATATAGTATCATGTTTGAAAATTGTATCACCTGGTACAAAAATTGTATCACCTGGAACTACTACTGTATCACCTGGTAAAAATACTGTATCCCCAGGCATATATACTGTATCTGCGGGCAATGGTGGTAATTGTATAGTATCATGCTTTACAATAGTATCTTTTATATATATTGGTTTTTCAACAATTTTTTCAACATATTCTGTTTCTGTAATTGTATCAGTCGGAATATCTACATAATGGTTATGTTCTTCGTCTAATACATCGGCACAACTGCCCAATATCGCCGTACCACCTAGCAATCCTGTTGCCATATATGCATGACTTGCTTTAAGACCTTTTGACGCTTCTGGTGTATGTGATGCTAGTTTTGCTACTCCTTTCAATGCTTTTGCTGCTGATGGTTTTACAAATGCTGTAACAGCTGCTACTGCTCCTAAAATACCAGCTCCTGTCAATAACTTTTGTTTTGTTGTCATTCCCTCTTTTTTCTCTAATTTCGCAGGCATTTGCAATGATTGCTCTTTACTTGTTTTGCCCTTTGAAAGTGCTTGAGATAATTCTGAAGATTTATCCTCTTTCACTTTTCCTTGCACTTTCGGTTGTTGTTCTGTCTGCTGAGCTTGTGCTGCAGACAATTTTGAAACTTCTGCTAATCCCATGTCTTAACTCCTTTTCCCTAATTAAAGTATTTTCCCCTTAGTGTTTCCACTTATACTTTCATAAAGTTTTTTTGTTTATAAAAATTGCCTTGTTTAATTTTATTTTTTACACATATTAATTAAAAGCCTTACCCAGCAAGCATTTTCACTGGTAAGGCACTATTAACATATCTTTACAATTTTATTTTTTACTGATTTTTGTTGCTTCAATAAATTTTTTAGCGTCATTAATCGGGATTGCAAAACCTATACCAATATTCGAAATATTATTATCTGGGTTATATATAGACTGGTTTATCCCGATAACTTCGCCTGAAGAATTTAGCAAAGGTCCTCCTGAGCAGCCTGGATTTATCGCGGCATCTGTCTGTATTTTATTTTTCGTATAATCAATCCTTGATATTATACCTTGCGTCAATGTACCTGAAAATCCAAAGGGATTACCTATTGCTAAGACTTTTTGTCCCACTTTAATATTTTCAGAATCTCCAAACTTTATAGTATGCAACTGATTTTTAGGTGAAATTTTTAATAACGCGAGATCTTTATTTTTACCCATTTTGGAAACAACTTGAGCTTTATACACTTGTCCGTTATACATTGTCACTTCGACACTTTTACAATCTTCAATTACATGTGAGCCGGTTAGAATTAACCCATCTGAGGATACTATACAGCCTGTTCCTGCAGAAACCCCATCTGTAGTTTGAGCATCTATTGCCACAATTGCTGGATTAATTTTTTCATATACACTTATATTTATCTGTTCATCTGGCTCGTATATACTTGCTGTACAAAAGCCGTTATTCGAAAATGTGACTATTAATGATACAAATAAAATCAATATTTTCCTAATCATAATATTACACCTCTTGATTTTATTATTTCTTAATTTAAATTATTTACATTCTGTCAAAGGTATCTTTTACGGTTAGTTATTGAAATTATTAAAATTTTAATGTATAACAAAGGTAAGATTTATATTTAAATTTTATCAAGCTGGGAGGTCGTAAATATGAAAAGGATTGATTTATTCAAAAAACACCTTGATGAAAAAAGAGCAGTCAAGGTTATTGCAGGAATTGACAATTTTGACTTAGAATCCGTTAGATCAATTGTTTTATCCGCAGACAAAGCAGGTGCTAGTGCTGTTGACATTTGTGCTGATGAAAAAATTATTATGAACATTAGAGAACTTACAGACTTACCTATTTTTGTTTCATCAATTAATCCATCTGCACTTGCAAGAGCTGTTGAATTAGGTGCTGACGCTATTGAACTCGGAAATTTTGATGTTCTGTACAAAACAGGTAAAAGTTTCTCTGCTAAAGAAGTACTTGAACTTACTAAAGAAACATTAGCTCTTTTAAAAGGTCAACATGTATTTTTCTCTGTTACAATTCCCGGAGAAATTGATATAAATGAACAAATTTCACTTGCCAGAGAATTGGAAACCCTTGGTATTGATTTAATCCAAACAGAAGGACATTTTTCAAAATCTGAACAAGCAAACGGAGTAAGAGGTTTAATGGAAAGAGTTGAGTTGACTATTTCAAATACAATAGAGCTGGTACGTAATGTTGATCTACCTGTTATGACAGCAACTGGAATCAATCCGACAACTGCTCCTTTTGCTTTCGCTGCTGGGGCAAGTGCTATTGGTTGCGGATCTTGTATTAGCAAATTAAATTCAGAAATTGCTATGTGTGCTACAATTCAACAATTAGTTGAATCGGCTTCGAAAAATACCGTAAAAATTCCTGTATCAGCTTAATTTAAATATTTTTGAATTAAAAAGACATCGGGATATCCGATGTCTTTTTTGGCGTCTGCGTCACAATTATTTACATTAAATGGAAATTTCAGCAGGTTTTAACTACAATATTTATATAGAATTAAGAGGGATATTATGGAATTAATTTTAGATATTTTATACATTTATGCAGCACTTTACACTATATTTTTTCTTGCACTCGCCATCAGAAATTTAAACGATAAAAAATTCAAAATTGAAAAAAGATATTCACAATATGAAGATAAAGATAATCTTGCGGTTGTAATCTACGCACATAACAATTATGAAACACTTGAAAAACTTATTAAAGAATTAAAAGCACAAGATTATCCGATTGTTAATTTTAAAGTTTATTTAATTTTAGATAATTGTACAGACGGCTCTCAAAATCTTTGTCAAAATGATTCATTCATACACACAATAAACATAAAAGAGGTTGGTACAATAGGTAAAGACCAAGCTATTTCAATATTACTAGAGCAGCTTTCACAAGATGATTATATTGATTCTTTTGTCTTTATCGACGCTGACAGAAGTATTGCACCTGACTTTTTATCAACAGTTAATGCGGCTTTGACTAAGCACAATGTATTGAGCGGTGAGACAATTATAGATATGGAAAACTTCGGACCGATTGATAAAATTAAAGCTGCTTACCAAAAATATCACATGAACTTTATCAGACGTGCAAGAGCTCTATTCGGACTTGCTTCACAAGCTGACAGCGGTGTATTTATTATTAAGAAAGAAATCGTAAACGAAATAGGAGATGTAGATTTTAAAGATATTAATTCTGAACTAAAATACAGTCTGCTTTTATCAAAAATTAAATGTAAATGCACATACAACCCAAATATTCAAACTGTTGTAGACAGCACAAATTATGTATTCAGAAAGCCCAGACTTTCTGCCAGACTTTATTTATTCAGAAATGCTTTGACTCAAATATTTTCCAAAAACTTTGTATTTACAGAGCATGTACTATCTCTTATATACCCGAACATTTGGACATTATTAATTGTCTATGCTATTGTACTTAAACATTCTTACAGTTCTTATTTTTTCCTTGACTTTAAATTTGTATTATTCACGTTTATCCTTTTAGTCATAGGATTTGCCCTGAGCCTTATTGAATCAAAACTTAACAAAACAGAAATATTAAGACTGTTTATGTACCCTGCATATTCACTCGGACATATCATAAAGAATTTTCCGCTTATCAGAAAGCTCATAAATAAAATTAAAAACCAAGAAGATCTGCCTGAAAATGTTCAAAAATTTGATGTGGATATTATGGTTGCAACAAACAGAGGTAATACATTGAACTGTAAGATGCAATTCATTTCTGATAACGGGCTTGCCAAAATAAGATTTTTCTATAAAAACAAAAAATTCACAACCGCAACGCATTTAAGAATGATTGACGCGTTAAATGAATTAAAAACTAAACTTGACGATTACGGATTTATATTAAAAATTTGTAGTTGCTGTTCGCATTTCACACCGAACTTTGACGGTTCTACAAATATGTTAAAAGGCTTCTGTAACAGTGATTACCCATCACCTTCAATCAAAGAGCCAAAACCGACATTGATTTGGAATACTTGTAACGACTTTTGCCCTGCTGAATTAAACAGCCTTATAGCTGAAATGGTTAAAGAAAGTAATCAGGGTCAATAAGCTCATTCAGCATATAAAACGAACCGCAGATTACAGTTAATACATCTGAGTCTAAATCCAAATCGCTAAATGATTTTAGCTCTTTTGACGGATACTTACAAGTTGATTGCAACTCTGATACAGTACAGGAATTTTTGTTGCTAAAGTGATAGAAATAAATTTCATCATTTTTTTCAAACAATAAATCCACCATTTTTTTATAGTCTTTATTTTGAAGACAGCCAAATATATAACGTCTTTTTTTATCAGGGTAATAAAAATCCAAACTTTCTTTTAATGCAATTATTCCATTAGGATTGTGGGCTCCATCTATTATTAGATTTTTATTTTCAATAATCTGAAATCTTGCCGGGTGTTTTACATTTTTAAGTGCGTTCTGAACAATTTCATTCGAAATTTCAGGAAACACAAGTCTTATAGCCCCGAGAGCAAGTGATAAATTTTCCTGTTGATAACACCCTTTTAATGAAAGATTCTCTACATTTTCAAACGGTGCAATCATTAGTAATAACGAATCATTTTTATCAGCTGCATCTTTAATAGCCTCATACCCTTCACAAGTTATAACAGGACAATTCGGTTTTATAATACCCGCTTTTTCAAAAGCAATTTTATCTTTATTATCCCCAAGCCTTTCGGTATGATCAAGATCTATATGCGTAATAATCGCACATAAATTATTTTTAATCACATTGGTAGCATCAAATCTTCCACCAAGCCCTGTTTCCAAAACAACAACATCTACGTTATTATCTGCAAAATATTTAAATGCAACAGCCGTCAAAATTTCAAATTCTGTTAAATGAATACTATTTTTATCAGCAAGCTCACAAATTTCAAATACGAGTTTTGCAAAATCTTCATCAGAAATATCACTACCGTTAATTTTAATCCGCTCTGTATACTTAAAAATATGCGGACTTGTGTATAATCCCGTTTTTTTACCGGATTCTTTCAGAATTTCTGCAAGTATAGCACAGACACTACCTTTGCCATTCGTACCAGCGATGTGAAAATATTTTAATTTATCTTGAGGATTACCCAACAGCTCTAATACTGCTGAAATTCTTTCTAATCCAAGATTTATATAAAACTTTCCCTGACTTGTTAAAAGCTCTTTTGCTTTTAAATAATTATTCTCCATAGTCTTAAATTATATCAAAAATATTTTTTATTCAACTTAAAAACACTTTCCTGTTCTCTACCATGGATAATCACTTTTAATCTCCCAGCCATCTGCCATAATTTTATCAGTACAACAATTTTCATTTCTTGTTATATCACCATTTTTCGCACAGTGAGCTTTTATATAATCTTCGGTTTTATTATAGCATAAAGGTCTTAAAGTATTTTTATCATCCATACGGAAAATAAAAACATCATGTCCTAATGTATTTGGAGATAAAGCACCATTAACATCAACATACATATATAATTGGTTAACATATATATTCCCACCACTTGCATCAAACGTATTCCTTGGAATAAACACAGCCGTACCATCATTCAAAAGGAATAAAATTCTTGTATTATCAGTTTTTAAACCCCAATTAACTGTACTACCAGACAAATTTTTCCAAGGTTTGTCACTGGTATATCCGCAATCCTCAGCCAATGTACACACTTTTACTCCGTTGAAAAACGGTTTTATATACCTGTTGAAATAATCGTTAACATTAACATCTTTACCAACCGGCCAAGTATCATAAGCACCATTAACAAGTTGCGACTTTATAAGCCATTGATTAAGTATCGTATAGGACTTTTTTAACCTTGTTACAACAACCTTTTTTTGGTGTTTAGCAATTAACGAAGGTAAAGTCATCGCAGCAACTATACCGATTACCCCCAAAGTTATAAGCACCTCAGCCATGGTAAAACCTTTTTTCATAATCAGCCCCCTATACAATTTAACTATATATTCAATTATAATTGAATATATATATATGTCAATACAAAAATAAGTCAATACTAGTTCATAATATTGAAATGAACAAAAAAGAAATACTAAAACAAATCGGGAAAAACATTCAAAACGCAAGAAAGGAAAAAGGATACACTCAAGAAACATTCTCAGAACTGATGAATGTTTCCTGGAGCTATGTTGCTAAAATAGAATCAGGTATACTAAACCTTTCAATCGGAAAAATAGTTGACTTTGCAAACTATCTTGATGTAAATGTGAGTGAGCTGTTAAAAATAAAAAACTCTTAAAATTCAGCTCTGAGCTATGGTAATAATTTCATTACAAATCAAATCAACACTGTCATACTTAGCAAGAGCAAGAGCATTTTGCTGAATTTGATTAAGTTTTTGAGAATCCAAAATTAATGAATTAATCAACTGCAATAAGGTATTTTCATTAACCTCACTATCTTCAAGATAAAGAGCAGCAGATTTTTCTTCCAAATATCGGGCATTTTTTCTTTGATGATCCGCAGCAGCATGAGGATACGGTACAAGAATTGATGCGACACCTGATGCACAAAGCTCTGAAAGACTTAAAGAACCTGACCTTGAAATAGCTATATCCGATGCTTTCAAAACCGTCACCATATCATCAAAGTAAGGCTTTACAATCAAATTTTTATCTGCTTCATATTCCGGATAAATTTTTATTAACTGCTCAATTACCCGCTCAAAATTTTTCTTACCGGTTTGGAAAATTATTTGCAAATTATACTCCAGCGAGAGCTTTTTTAAAATTTGCACAGCACCGTCATTAATAGCTCTTGCCCCCTGAGAGCCCCCCATTATGCACAAAGTTACTCGGTTTTGTAATCCCAAAATTTCTCTTGCTTCGGATTTTGAGAGTGTTTTAAAATTTTTTCTTATGGGATTTCCACAAATCAAACAATTACCATTTTTAATTTCATTTTTAGCACACTCAAAAGCTAAAGACACACAATCAGCATAAGGAGCCAGCTTTCTTGTCACAAGCCCCGGTTTTGCATCGCAATCATGAAGCATAAAAGGTATTTTACAAAACTTAGCCGCCAACAATGCAGGAGCTGAAACATATCCCCCAGTTCCGAAAACACAATCAGGTTTATATTTCAAAATATATTTTACACATTTCAAAACTGCAAGACCTAATTCAAAAAACCACTTTAAAAGTCCAAAACCAACTTTTCGCGGCATTCCATGCACCATAACAGGCAAAAACTTAAAACCTTTTTGAGATACAATATCATATTCAAGATTTTTAGGATTACCAATATAAAAAACTTTTTCACCTCTTGCTCTAAGCTCATCAGCAACAGCAACAGCAGGGTAAATATGTCCACCGGTACCACCACCTGTTATAAAAAAAGTATATTTTTTCTCAGACTCTGTCATATTCTTGATTCCTTATTTTTTTAATTCTTTTTTTAGAAATATTTAACAAAATTCCAACCATCCAAAGTGAAACTATTAAAGAAGATCCCCCATAGCTTATAAAAGGCAGAGGCACGCCGGTTGTCGGCAAGAACGAACTAGCAACACTTATATTCAAAAAAGCCTGAAAACCGATTGAAAAAGTAATTCCAACCGCAAGCAGCCTTCCATACATATCAGGACAACGGGAAGCGACAATAAAGCCCCTATGGATAAAAGTCCAAAAGAAACCTATTACAAAAACACAACCTACCCAGCCTAATTCTTCAGCGATAATAGCGAAAATAAAATCTGTATGACATTCAGGAAGATATGAAAGTTTTTGAATAGATCCCCCATATCCGACACCGTTAAATCCGCCTGAGGCAAAAGCTATCAAAGATTGAATTATATTATACCCAGCTCCTTGCGGATCTGTTTCAGGGTGCCTCCAAATCCTTAAACGTTGTAATTGATAAGGTTTAATAATCGTAGTTAACGCAAGAACAACAGTTGTTATCCCAGCAGCAAGGCAACTGAAGAATAACTTCAAAGAGCCCCCGCCGCATAAAAACATAACAACAGACACTGAAAGCAATAAAATTACCATACTTAAATTCGGCTGCATAAATATAAATGCCAACATAACAAGTATAGGAATAAAATATTTAATCCATTTAGCCTCATCAAAAAGATTTGCATTATCCTTAAATGCCGAAGCCAAAAGTAAAACAACAGCAGGTTTTGCAAACTCAGAAGGCTGTAATTGGAACCCCAAAAGATTTATCCATCTTTTAGCCCCGTTTACTGTAACTCCTAAAGGTGTAAAATCAACAAGCAATAATAAAATTATAATAGCAGCCGCCAAAATAGTATTCCATTGTGACAACTTCTTATAATCGTAATTTGTAAAAAATTTAAGCCCGATAAATCCGACAATAAAACATATAACTTGTTTTATCAAAAACTGGGCAGGATTCACACCCTCATCAAGGCATTTGGGAGCGGAAGCTGAAAAAATAGCCATAAACCCAATTATGACAAGAAAAGTTACGACAACCAACAGAGTTTTATCCGGAGATGAAATTATAACACTCTGTATTTGCTGCTGACGATTTCCTCTTAATCTTTCACGGTCATAGCCGCCTCTATCATAATCTCGATAAGACATATTCTTTAAAGACCTTTCCCCTCTCCTCATAACCGCTGAACATATCAAAACTTGCACAAGCAGGCGATAAAAGCACCACATCTGGATTCAATGATATAGCTTTATCAATAGCACTTTGCATAGTATTTTCTCTCAAAATATCATCAAATCCGTCATTTTTGAGATTTTCTTCAAACCTGTCAGCAGCTTCCCCAATCAAAATAACTGTTTTTATATGCTTTTTACAAGCCTCATCAAATTCTTTCAAATCAGTATTTTTATCCCGCCCGCCTGCAATGAGTACAACATTTTGATTAATAAAAGATCTTATTGCAACCAAAGAGGCTTCAGGATTTGTAGCCTTAGAATCGTTATAGAAAACAACTCCGTCTTTTTGAGCAAATTTTTCCAATCTATGCTCTGGAACTTTAAATGTCATTATAGCTGATTTGATATGTTCATTTGAAATTCCTTCCAATTTAGCAGCAATTACAGCACACTCAACGTTTTGATAATTGTGCTCCCCGATTAAAGGACAATCTTTTAAATCAATTATATGTTCTTCTTGACCGTTTCTTTTAAAATAAATGGCATCATTTTTTACATAGCAGCAATTTTCACCCGTATCCTCCCCAAACATAAATACAGTTCCGCCGCAAACTTTAGAAAAATCTCTCAATTTTTCATCTTTAGCATTAAGGACCGAAAACGCAGGTGCTGTCGGTGTCTTAAAAATTTTAGCTTTTGCATTGAAGTAATTTTCCATATTTCCATGCCAGCTTATATGATCTGGGGTAAAATTAGTCCAAACAGATATTTGCGGCTGAAAAGCGTCACTATATTCAAGCTGAAAAGAGCT
>CASGAK010000071.1 GCA_949299435.1 uncultured bacterium | reverse complement strand
TTTTTAATTGTCGTAGGCGGGACTTGAACCCGCACGGATCTCTCCACACGCCCCTCAAACGTGCGCGTATACCATTCCGCCACTACGACATAATGATTAAATATAAAATTTTCATTGTTCCTGTGTGAATTGTCCGTGGCGGAAGTACACGCTTCGCTTAGTACCCTCTCGAAAAATAATACTCAGTTATTTTTCTTGGCAGAGTGCCACTACGACAAAACAAATTCTATTAAATTTTCATTTCAGCTTTTAAATTGCGAAAAGTGCAATTTTTCAACTGCACTTTTCACTATACCATAAAATATTTTAAAATCAATGAATTATCTCTACATCCAATCGCAAGCATCGTGATTGCAAAGTGTTTTTTCTAAATCAATCATTACTTCCTCTTTAGTCATCTCATAAGTTACAGGTGTAATTGATATTTTATTATTTCTCACCGCTGCCATATCGGTATTTGCATCCATAGGCTCAGTCGTTAATTCTCCTGCCATCCAATAGTAGACCTTGCCTCGGGGGTCGGTTCGTTTTTCATAAGTATTTGTAAACATCTTTCCGCCCAATTCTGTTATTGCTATCCCTGCGATATCCTCTGCATCTAATAGGGGAACATTTACGTTTAGCAGTGTTTTTTTAGGAAAATTAAATTCTTTTAACCTTTTCAGCATTCCTCTTACAAATTTTGCTGTAAATTCAAAATCATCATAATCTGTTTGCATACTTGCTAAGGATACGGCAATACTTGGAATCCCCATCATAGCACCTTCCATAGCACAGCTTACCGTACCAGAATATAAAATATCAGATCCTAGATTCGGTCCGTGGTTGATTCCTGAAATTACTATATCAGGTTGTTCTTCCTTTGAAAGTATTGCATTAATTCCTATTTTTACGCAATCTCCCGGTGTACCTGTAGTTACCCAAGTTCTTTTAGCTCCGTTTATTGGATCCAATTCTTCTACTCTTAATGGCGTGTGCAAAGTTAGTGAATGGCCTGCGGCACTTCGTTCTCTATCTGGTGCTATCACGTAGACATCGTGATCTTTTGAAAGCTCCTTTGTAAGCATTCTAATGCCGTTTGCTGCAATCCCATCGTCATTGGATATTAATATCTTCATAATTCTCCTCTCCTATAAATATAATCTTTCTTTACTATATTTTATATTCCCTGAAAATACAAATTCGTAATAATTTTGGAATGTTAAGTAATGTAACAAATATAAAAATAATAGATAAAATATAGCAATTTTATATACAAAAATTTTTTTATATAAATGAACACGAGGAACGCTTAAAATTGAGGAATCAGACAGATTTTAAGCACACACTACACTTCACACTATTTGAGGAATGAATCAACGTTTATTCCAAGAGCCTTTCAAAAGAAGGCTCTTTTTTTTGTGTTATCAGATTCAGAGGGGTTGTCAATTGAAGAATTTGAAGAAATACAGCAGCTTATAAAAATAACATTCGGTGACTTAGAGACAATGGAAACAAAAATACTTTCCAACATTGCACAGAAATTGGGTGTTGCCATTAAACTTTATTAAATTATAATTGCACCAAAATATTCCGAGTATGCAATATTACTCGGAATATTTAATAATAAATTTCAAACAGCTATTTTGTTACCAAAATATTAACCCAGGCAAGTTTGCCTCTTTTGTTAATTTTTAGAGGAATTTCTTTTTTTGTTTCAGCTGGGGTAAAATCGGATTTTTGATAATTAATTAAAAAACGCATAAATTCAGGGCTAAACATTAACACTCCTTATCACACTTTTTATAAATTTGAATAACACATACTACCACTTTGTACATATATAAAAACATAAAAATTTTAGTATTTGTCAAATCTTTATCAATTCTTTACATATATTAATAACATTTTGTTTTGTATATAATTAAATAGAAAGGAAAAGTATGAAACAAACATCAATTATAGATATAATATCGCCCGTAATGGTGGGGCCATCAAGTTCCCATACAGCAGGGGCAATACGTTTAGGGCTTTTGGCTAAAAATATATATAACGAGGTTCCAGATAAGGTAACTTTTAAACTATATAATTCATTTGCACAGACAGGTAAAGGTCATGGTACTGATAAAGGACTTTTATCGGGAGTCTTGGGTTTAAATGTTGATGATACAAGGATAAAAGATATTTTCAATTCTGATTTGGCAAAAGAATTTGAATATGAATTTCAGTATTTAGAAGATTTCAACCGACACCCTAATGCAGTGGATTTTATATTCGAGGGTAGGCGGAACATG
>CASGAK010000070.1 GCA_949299435.1 uncultured bacterium | reverse complement strand
TTATTCTTAAAATCGCGCCCTGAAGGACTCGAACCCTCGACATCCGGTTTTGGAGACCGACGTTCTACCAACTGAACTAAGGACGCATATGGGGATAAATCCCCTTTTCGTCTTTAGACTTGTGTTATTTAGTCTCTTTATGATTTGTATGTTTTTTACATTTTGGACAATATTTGCTTAACTCAAGTCTTTCTTTAATATTCTTTTTGTTTTTTGTTGTTGTGTAGTTTCTTTCTTTGCAGTCTTCACATGCTAGAACTACCATTCTGTCATTTTTTCCTTTGATACCCATTGTTATTTCCTTTTTTTCTATTAATTTTTCGACTTTTAAGTCCTTTTTAAAATAGAATGTGAGAGAAATCACATTCTATTTAATCGGCTTATGTTTATATAATAAAACAAAAATAAATAAATGCAAACAATTGTAAACAATTGCTAACAAAAAGGAGTAGAAAAATCTACTCCTTTTTGTTTTTATTTATTTTCTTTAAATTATTTAATCTTGAAATCAGATGTTCTATTTTTCATTTCAAAAGAACTGGGAGCATCGTAGGCACCTATTGCTTCAGATCTCATTTTTTCCATGTAAACCTGACCGTTTTTGACGATTTGTTGAAGCTGAGTCAAATCATGTTCTAGATTTGTAAGAACTTGTTCTGCATATATTTCAGCACCTTCACGTGTTTTCATTGCATCACTTGTAGCTTTAAGTCTTATCTCATCAGCTTCTTCCAAAGCTTTCCTTTTCAATTCTTCACATTCCTCTTGAACCTGAGTTCTTATCCTATTACCTTCACGTTCAAGGGCTTTCAAAAAGTCTGCTTCTGATAATTTTCTATCAGCTTCGGCTTGGGCATCTGCAACTATTTTTTCTGCTTTTTGTTGAGCTTCCATTTGCATTTCATCTCTGCGTAGCAAAAATGCTCTAGCTTCTTGAATTTCTAATGGTAAATTATTACATATTTTATCTATTAGTGCTTCAATTTCTTTTGGTTTTGCCAAGACATAACGTCCCGGTATTATTGGAAAACTTTCTTCTAATGACATTTCTAAAAGTCTTAATAAGTCATATACGCCATTTTGTTGCATTTTATTACATATCCCTTTCTTGATAATTACATTCTACAAGAGCGAAAATTAATTGTCAAACTATTTTTAAGTAATTACCAAGTATTTTAAGATATTTTACATTTTTATTTTTTTTTGTTTTTCAAGAAATTATAAACAGGTTCTGGTACAAACTTTGATATATCACCGTTATTAAGATAAATTTCTTTTATTGTACTTGATGAAATAAAATTATACTTTGGTTTTGTAATCATAAAAATGGTCTTAATTTCACTGGATAGTGCACTGTTAGCTTGTGATAACTGCATTTCATATTCAAAATCGGAAACAGCTCGAAGACCTCTTAATATTACATTTGCATTTCTTTTTTTTGCGTACTCTATTGTTAAGCCTTCAAAGCTGTCCACTTCTACATTTTCGATATCTTTGACACTGGCTTTTATAAGACTTACGCGTTCATCTACCGTCAAAAAGGCATTTTTCTCGGAATTCCTTGCTACAGCAATTATAACTTTATCAAAAATTTCTGCACCGTTTTTTAAAATATCTATATGACCTTTAGTTATTGGATCAAAACTCCCGGGATATACCGCTATTTTCATTTTTGTCCTCGCTTTTAGTTATTTTCAGCATACACATTATAAATCAAACAATTATTTTTTTACAAACTTTTGTAACAAAATAATTAAATCGTGAAATCTTCAAATCGAGAAATACTTTATTTATATATCAAAAGTATATAATCTTTACTTACTATAACTACCTACACACTTACTAATTTAACTTCTTTTTAGAAGTTTTTTTTTTTGGCTAAAAAAAAACACCGCATAGCGGTGCTTTTTTATCTTCTATTTTTTAAACTTATTTTAGGCTGATGCTAACAGAAGAACCTTTTTTAGAAATAGCAACTTTATCTTCTCTAGCTAACCAACCAAGACCTAAATCTGCAAAGTTTCCTTTTAGATCTAATTCTTTTTTCATTTTAGCAAATGTTGATTTACCATTGTTTGATGACAAATAGTTGTAAATTTGTCCTGCTGATTGTCCGATTTGTTCTTGTAATTCTTGCATTTCTACCTCCACTTTCTTGCAATACTTCTTTAGTTCTTTATTCACAGTTTTATACTAGAACATTTTTTTCAAAAATGCAATAGTTTAATAGTATTAATTTGAATGGTAAAAATAACACTTTTTTTATGATAAAATACTTTAAAAAGAGGATTGATTAAGGTGCTTTTAGAGGGAAGTATTTCATCTGACAAAACAAATAAGTTAATTGAAAATTATGTAAAACTCCTAAATAATGGAGTTAAGGCATCTTCAATTTTGGTATTAGTACAAAATTCACAACTTAAAAATAAATTTGTAGAAAGTACACTTAATCAAATAAAAATCCCAGCTGTTGAAAAACTTGAAGTACATTCATTTTTTTCTTTGGTCTACAACACAATAATTGATAATTGGGCTATATTAGAAAATATTAACCCTTATTCCGGAGCTGAAATTCTGCCTAACCTTGCAGGACTTGAAGTATCACAATTTATTCTTAAAGATATTATCAAAGAAGTTAAATTCAAGGGATACAATTCTAAAAAATCGTTACTGCATCAACTATTCAGAAGATATTCTTTGATTGTGCAAAACAACCTTAATGATGATGAAGTCGACTGGAGATCCAGAGTATTAGGGGAGAGTTTTGCTGATGATGCAAAAATAGCGTTAAAAAAATTACTTGCCAAGACTCTTGCTTTACGGGATTTTGATTACCTGCGTCAGGGGCTTGTATTTAATTATATTTATAAAAATACGGAATACTTTAAAAATATTGAATATGTAATTTTGGACGATGGTGATGAAATTACACCGATTTGCTTTGATTTTATAAAATATCTCATTCCGCAATTAAAAGGAGTATATGTTGCTTTTGACAAAAAGGGTGCCAGCAGAGCGGGGTATTTAAGTGCAGATAAGACGGCAGTTTGGGAATTTGAAAAACTTTTCAACGAGCCTGTAATATCAATCGACACTAATACTAAAATGAAATTTGATGCTGAAAACATTTTCAAAAATGTAGTTGAGGACAAAAATGAAATTTTATCAAATTTTGCACTGCAATCGCCCTCCAAGCGTGCTAAAATGATTGACTTAGCCATTTTACAGATTAATAATCTTTTAAAGGCAAAAGTTAAGCCTTTTGAAATCGCGATTGTCACTCCTGTAATTGATGATATGCTGAAATTTTCATTAAAAGAGGGCATCAAAAATTATACAAACATTTTATATTTATCGGGAAACGAAAAACTTATACAGAACCCTTTGGTGCTTTCTGTATTAACCATAATCAAATTAAATTGCGGAATGCGAGAAAGACTTTGTAGTTTTGATTTGAGAATTATTTTATCAAACTTTTTGGAAATACCAATAAGATACTGTCGGGAAATTCTAAACCATTTTGAGCTGAATAAAGAACTTATTGAATATGAATTTCCACATGAAGACTACAATGAGAAATACAAGCAATTCCTCAAACTGGTTAATGATAATAAAAATTCCAACAAAAAACTATCTGAGCAAGCTGTTGAAATTTATAATGAGCTGGTTGATTTAAAAAATTTTGATCAAGCTGTTTTGAATAAATTTAACTTCTTTATTAAACAACTGCAAGAATTTGAAAATATTTTTAAGAATGATTTTGAACGTCGTAAAAATGAAATTATATTACAGATTGAAAATTCAATTATTGCTGAAAATCCTTATTCAATATTAGAAATAAACTCTCAGGATTTAGTAGTTGGGACACCGCAAAAAATTATCGACAACCAAATCAGAACAAAGTATCAAATTTGGCTAGATGTATCAAGTGATGAATGGATTAAAAGTGATACAGGCCCGCTGTATAACGCTTGGGTATTCCAAAGGGGCTGGGCAAAAGATCAATTTACAATAGATGATAATATTTTACTGAGCAAAGAAAAAACTGCCAGAATTTTAAGGAAATTAACTCTTTGTGCCGGTGAAAAAATATTCGCCTATTCAAGTCTTTTCGACGGAAACGGAATTGAAAATTTCGGAGGAATTGAAAAATATATTACAGTTAATTCTGAAAATAGCAAAGCACAAGAAATTCCACAAAAGTTTAAAATTACCCCCCGCCCTGACCAACAGCCAGTTTTAGATTACAAATCAGGTCAAATGGCTATTTCAGCTGTCCCTGGAGCAGGGAAGACAACTATCTTACTTGCTCTTATTTTAAAACTTTTGGAAAATGGAGTAAATCCTGAAAATATATTCGTTCTTACCTATATGGAATCCGCTGCGAGAAACTTTCGAGAAAGAATTAAATCCGTTAGAGAAGATTCTTCTCAATTACCTAACATAAGTACAATTCACGGACTTGCTCTAAGAATTTTAAAAGAAAACGGCAATTTTGAAAGACTCGGACTCGATTCTGATTTTGAAATCTGCGATGACACCCAAAGGTCACGAATAGTTAAAGAAATTGCAAGCAAACTCAATCTAAAAAAAAATGAACCTGAAGACTTTGACAGAGCCGTTTCAGTTTTTAAAATCGGCAAAGGCGACTTCAATTCAGTAATTAATGATATCAAAGTTAAAAAGTTCCAAACTTTCTTTGAAATGTATCAAGCGGCTCTAAAATCATCTAACCTTATTGATTATGATGATATGCTTATTTCTTCGGTGAAACTTTTGGAAGAAAATAGCGACATTTTAGATCATTATCAAAACATTTGTCACTTTATAATTGAAGATGAAGCACAAGATTCATCTGCTATTCAACAAAAATTAATTAACCTATTGAGTGCAAAGTACAAAAATCTTATACGCTGCGGAGACATTAACCAAGCTATTACTACAACCTTTTCCAACGCTGACGTTGAAGGTTTCAGAAATTTTATCAAAAATTCTGATAATGTCAGTATGGATTGCTCGCAAAGATGCTGCGAAGATGTATGGAAACTTGCAAATAATCTTGTAAAATTTGCAAGTAAAAGACCTGAAATGGGTAATGCCTTTTTTGAAATTTTCATGCACCCTGTCGCTGGCAAAAACCCTGTAAGTGCAAATGCAGTTTCCGCTAAAATCTTTGACAGTAATTTGGAAGAAAAAAATTATATTTTATCGGTTATTAAAAACACCCTCAAAAAAAATCCCAAAGCTACAATCGGTATACTTTTAAGATTCAACTCCCAAGTCGTGCAATGGCTGGACTTTATAAACAACAGCGGACTTAAAACTATTACAAGAAGTGAATGCTTGGAGCAAAAAACTATATTCAGAGTAATTTTTGCCGTACTGTCTATGGTGCTTAATCCATTTGATAATAACAATATTGCCGATAACTATGAAATTTTGGCTGAATGCGGTTTTTATAAACAAAGACTGGGGTGTGAAATTAGAAAATATGAAAACCCTTTTATTTCAATCAATTGCGACTACATAAATAATATTCATCTGGAACAATTCTATTGGGATTTAAGCTATTGGCTTTCATTCCCTCATTTGAGTGCTGACGAATTGGCTATTAAAATCGGATTGTATTATTTTTCAAGCGAAATAGAAAAGTCTAATATATATTTAATTTCCACTTTAATTAAACGCATAGCTATAAATAATAATAACTTTGAATATATCATGACAAGACTTGCTGAACTTTCTAAGAAAAATTCATTAAGCGGATTTAAATTTTTCTCTGAAGAAGATGAAAGTGATAAAGAATTTTTTGAAGGTAAAGTACAAATTATGACATTGCATAAATCTAAAGGTGATGAATTTGATTTAGTATTTTTGCCGGAAATGTCTGAAAAAAATCTTCCATTGAATTTTAACCAAATTAAGTTGAAATCTTCTGATTTTATTGAAAACATAAAACAGCTTAATCCTGAGTACAAAGCTAAGTCTGAAATACAACTTAAACAAGAATTGTTGTCGGAAAACCTGCGACTTTTATATGTCGCAATTACCAGAGCTAAAAAAGATTTACAAATTACTGTAAGTAAAAAAACTAAATCAATCTTTAACAACAAACTTATAGAACAGCAACCCTCTATGGTTTTTGACATAATTTCAGAAAGTGCAGGTAATATATGATGAAAATTTTTTCGCCCAGTATGATAAAAACTTTTATTACCTGTCCTGTGAAGTATAATTTAAAATTTAATGAAAAAATAGTAGTTCCGCAAAATCCGACACTTTTTGAAAAAGGTAAAAAAATTCATGCTCTTGCAAATTATTACCATAACGGAGCTGATATTTCAAAACTTGAAAAGGCTTTAAATGAAAACGAAAAACTCCTTTGGGAAAGGCTTAAAAATAACGAATACTTCTCTAAAAAATGTATTCAATCTGAATATCCGATTACCGCAAAACTTAATGAATTTTGGATTTTCGGAAGAATTGATGCGATAGTTAAAGAAGATGAAAATTATTATATTTTGGACTACAAAACAGGTTCTATCCCTAAAAATCCTGAATACGATTCTCAAACAATGATTTATTTATTATGTACTGATTTAATCATTCCAAATAAAAATTCTCTTTCGTTTGTCTACATTGATTTAAAAAATAGTCAAAATAAAATTATAAAATTTTCTCAAGAGCTTAAAAATGATTATGAAAACAGATTAACTGAACAATGCAATATAATAACAAATACACATGATTTTGAAGGTAAAGAAAACAAAACAAATTGCAAATTCTGTGAATATAACAAAATTTGTAAAGTTACATATTAGACTATATTTTATACCTGATAATTTAAAAATAAATTAAGGCATGGTCTATATTCTAAAATAAGAATTTAGTCATGGTATATTTACATAAAAAAAAAAGAGGTGACTTTTTTGTTAAAAAAAGGAGCATTCACCTCTAGACACTTGCAGTAAGCTATGACTCTTACTACAATTATTTCCTTAGCTATGATAAGGAAATACCTTTATAAAATTATAGATCAGTATGCAGTTTTTTTTCTACATTTTTATAAACTCTATACTCAATAATTTATAGAAATTTGGCTAATTGCCTAATATATTTTATATATTAACATAATATTAGGTGGAAAGTCAATATATAGGTGTTTAAAATAGTAAGTATGAAAAAAGAAAGTCATACTGATTTAACGGAAAAGCTGGGACAGAAAATTCGTATCGAAAGAATGAAAAGAAAAATGTCTCAAGAGAAACTTGCAGAACTTGCTGAGCTTAATCGAAATTTTATTGGAATGGTCGAGCGAGGTGAAAGCAACATTACTGTCAAGAACCTAGAAGCCATATCAAAAGCATTTGGTATGGAAATAAAAGATTTATTTAACTTTGTTATTTGATCTTTTTATTCTTATCTATTTAATTAAGAAACCCCGTAAATACGGGGTTTCTTATAGTATAAAGTTTCAATTAAACTACTTAATTTCAACAGTAGCACCAGCTGCTTCAAGTTGTTTTTTGATAGCTTCAGCATCTTCTTTTTTGATGCCTTCTTTAACTGGTTTTGGAGCACCATCAACTAGGTCTTTAGCTTCTTTCAAGCCTAAACCAGTGATTGCACGAACTTCTTTTAATACAGCAATTTTGTTAGCACCAGCGTTAGCTAAGATTACGCTTACTTCAGATGCTTCTTCTGCTGCTGCTTCACCAGCTGCTGCAGGAGCTGCTGCTGCAACTGCTACAGGTGCTGCTGCTGATACACCGAATTTTTCTTCCATAGCTTTTACTAATTCAGCTGCTTCTAATAAAGTTAATTTTTCAATTGATTCTAAAATTGATTCTACGTTA
>CASGAK010000069.1 GCA_949299435.1 uncultured bacterium | reverse complement strand
CTAAAGAAAAAAGTAAAATCACTTTTTGCAATATTCCAACCGCTTGACGCTGAAAACGAGGATAGGCAAATTGATGAAACCAAAAGAACTTTTGAATTAAGAACTTTTATACATGATTTGTATAAAAAACTAACCGAGAACGAAAAGGATTTAGAAAATAATGAACGTTAATAATAATATTTTTCACGATAATGAAACCTTACGTCAACAGAAAAACTTGACGAAAGCACAAAAACGCACTAATTCTGATACAAAAGAAGGAGTTATCGTAAATTCTCTAATAAAAGACACTCCTGCTGCTAATCAGGGAATAAACCTTAACGATACAATGGACACACTTGTAATTTCTCAAAATTCACACATGCCTGACAGGTTATATGAGAAAGATACAAAAGGTGAAAAAAGTCTTATACCGCTAAGTGCAATTTCATTAGGAGTTATAGGCTCTATTGCAGGATTAACATCATTAATAAGATACAGTGCGAAGGTAAATCTTAATATAGATTCTTTAAAAAGAGTCCCCTCAACCCTCAGAAACGTAGCTATTAACAGTGAACCGATTCAAGCTCTTTATAGGATAGTAGAATGTCCTAACTGGAAAACAATAACAGCAGGGACAGGTGTTTTTGCACTTACGGCAATGGCATTTATGGGAAAAACTTTTTTTGACGGATTTCGTGACGTCTGGATAAAGAAAAAAGAAGCTGATATTCAAAAAAATCTTCAGGAAAAACTTATTGATATCGAAACTCAGTCTTTTGCGGGCAAAATTCAAATTACACGCAGTATGCTCTCACAAAAAGCTATCGAGTTAAGTAAATACCTAAATTATGAACCATCTAAAAAACATTCAGTAGGAGAAACCTTTAAAGCACTTATGTTTAAAGGTAACAATGAGAAATTCGCAAATAAAAACAAAAAAAATAACAACTTTGATTATATCTTAATGGGACTGACTACCTTTGCAGGTATCATCGGACTAAGTTTCTTTGCTCTCAAAAACCTCACAAAAAGCAAAAATCACATCGAAAATTTTATTACTCAAATAACTAACGAAGTAAAACAGGTTGTAAAATCTGCAAATAACGAAAACAAAGAACTTACAAAGGCAAATCTTAAAAACCTTTTCAAATCAATAGAACCTACCAAAGAAAAGATGGAAGAACTACTTACTCCGCTTGACTGGCAAGACAAAGATAAATTTATACAATCTTTGGTGAATGAATTTGAAAAATCAACAGTAGACGCAAATCCGAATTGCGGAGGCGGATCTATGCCAAAAGTAACTTTTTATTCACACGTAGATGATTTCAGAGCATTTTTCTACAACTACCTGCTTGATACTGGAAATAAACAATTCAAAGCATTATTTTTTGGCACCACAGGTCTTACAGCCCTGGGATACGGAGGGAAACTTGTAGGTGAAGCCGTAAAAGATGTACAGGTTAAAAAACTTAATGCCGATACCGAAGCTGAATTGCAACAGCGACTTGTATCGACAGAATTAAAAAACTTTAAATCAAAAAAAGATGCCGCTATTCAGCCGCTTATGGACGAGTTTTACAAACAAGCTAAAGAAGGTAAACCAAAAGAAGAATTAAAGACAATGGCAGAAAACATTCTTTTTGAAATCAAAAACGGACCACCTTTTGTATATTCTTAACCAATCTATACAATTATTAATCAACGGAGATAAAAATGATTCAACCACTACTTCCATATAATAATATATACAATCAAAACATTTTGAAAAATTCTATTCAAATGCCTCAGGGTAACAGAAATTATATTCTTGTGGACCCGATAAAAGTGGATTATTTTGTAAAACAAAAAGAAAATGCACTGCCCTATGTCACAGCCGTTTTGTCCAACTCACATAACGAAGCTGAAATAACAGAAAACCTCTATATTTTAGACAGACTAATCGAAAATAAAACAGAAGGAATAGATAAAATATACCCGATTTTATCTCGTTTCAACAACACAAACTCGCCTAATATACAAACTTTTTTGGCTGGGATTTATAGAAAAATCCAAGTACCTGATGCCTTCGGACCTCTTTTAGCTATGCTGATTAGAAATTCTTTAAATCCGCCTCAATCAAATTTTGATCCCAATGAAGAAATTGGTGGTGCTATACTTTCTTATTTGTCTGATAAATTCAGATGATTTAAAAAGTTAATAAAATTTTACAATATTTACATTTTTTAACAAAACACCCGATAAAAATTAAAGAATACCGCCCATGATGCCGTCATAGCATGCGTAAGTACACAAACTATGAAAGGAAACACCAACAGTCATGGGAATGGCAGCGTCACAAGCTAGATTTTTAGGTCTGACAGCCCGTAAGACAAATGTTGAGTTTGAAGGTCAACAGGTAAACCAACAACGTACAACTTTGTCTAATCAGTCTGCCAGCTATTATAATGACCTGCTTGGTATGACTGTACCCACACCTCCATCAGTAGACAGCTACACAAAAACCGTATATACATTTGAAGATGGTGCTTTAACAAATGAAATTACATCTATGATTGCTCAATCTGATGGAACATATACAATAAGCTACCTTTCAAAATGGCAAGACGATTATGTACCGGTTGCTGCTTCTACAAGTGTTATTAATGTCCAAAACGGACAATACTATGTAGGCTCTACGCAGTTAAGAATTTTAGGTACCGAAGATAGCTCTATAGAAAATGATGAAGAAAGAGCTTCCAAACAAGCTGAAGAACAGGCTTGGATTCAACAATTGAAAGACAAATACGGAACTGACGAATGGTATGTAAGATATGTAACTGATACCACTTCAGGTCAAGAAGTTCCTTATTTCTACAAAAAATCAGACATCGACAACAATTCTAATATGGTTGACGAAAACGGTAACATATTAAGTAATATTAACTGCTACACCATAGGCAGTGATACAAAAGTTGAAGAAATTAAAGCTATTGAAGGTTGCAGAGTTGAAAGGGATTCCTCAGGAAGATTTATTTCAATACATATCCCTAACAATGATGGCACCAATACTTACACTCAATATGCACTTACCACTAACACAACCACTGACCAAGATGCATATAATGATGCAATGAATGAATATGAATATGAAAAATATTTATATGATCAAACTATTCAAGAAATTAATGCCAAAATTGAAATTATCCAAGCTCAAGACAAGAACTTGGAATTAAGGCTTAAACAACTGGATACAGAACAAAATGCTATCCAAACCGAAATGGACGCGGTAGAAAAAGTTATTGAAAAAAATACCGAATCTACTTTCAAAACTTTCGGCTAATCAATATTAAAAACGAAATGATAAAATCTATCATTTCTTCATAAAAAAATTTATAAACATTTCCTTTCCCTTTTTCCTATTAATTTTCAACGACTGCAAAGTCGTTTTTTTTTTCTTTAGTTAAGGCATGGAAAGCCCCCCATCATTTTTGATACATAATAAAAAAAGCGGGGTCCCTCCGTGTTACGATTAATTTT
>CASGAK010000068.1 GCA_949299435.1 uncultured bacterium | reverse complement strand
GGAATTATACTTTTCCAATCATTTTTGTGGTTATTTAACAGGGACTTTGATCCCTATCATGGTATCGGGCTTAGTTATGTGTTGGTGTGGGGTCGATTTGATGAGCAGTTGATTGTGCCTGTATTCACTTCTTTGACAGGAATTTGGGTGTCGTTGTTCGCGGTAAAAATTCTATATCCTTATTTAAAAGATGTAAAACTTCTTCAAGATATCGGAAATTCTACATATCATATAATGGCAAATCATTTATTTGTAATGTATGTAATTACATCTTTGCTGTTCCATTATGCTGATTCCCCTATTCTTTTGAAATTAACCGGCTCACATGTATTTACAAGGGGAGATAAGATATATTCAATATTTGATCCTGTGCAGATGACGTATTTATATTTTGTCGTTGTTATGCTCACGACGACTTATTTTGCAAAATTTCAAAAATTTATATACAAAAAACTGTCCGAAAAAATCACATGATAAAGAACAGGTCTTAGCTATGTTTGGTATGTGAAAGCTACGCATAAATCGCGGTAGTCTTTTTTACCGTCAAAGTTATCTAAGGGTAATGACGCTAATACCGTCACCGCCTTCACCATCTCCTCCGGGGCGAAATTCTTTTACATAAGGTGATGTCTTTAAAAACTCTCTCGTTGCGGACTTTAAAGCCCCTGTACCATGACCGTGAATTACTGATACTTCAGAAAAATTTGCAAGACTTGCCTGATCAAGGAACAGTTCCAACTCATCAAGAGCATCTTCTACGGTCTTTCCTCTTAAATCCAGCCTATTTGACAGCTCAGTTCTTTTAAGTTCAAATTTCTCAAAACTAATCGGTGAATATCCTGAAGATTTTTTTTCGTATTTTTTATCATAGGGTGCAAGTTTTTCTTTGTCTATTTGGGTTTTGATGTTACCCATCTGTACTAAAATTTCCCCTTTTTTATCAGGCATGGAAAGTAGTGTCACTGTTTGGTGGATATCTTTTACAAGTAATTTATCACCGATTTTTAAGTTTTCAAAATCAATCGGGGCGTATTTATTTTTTTCGTCATACTTCTCAAGTTTTTCTTTGAATCCTTGCTCGAGTTTTGTAAGACGTGAATATGATCTGCGAGCTATTTTTTCTGTTTTTTCTTTTCGCATTTCATCAATGATTTCTTTCAGTTCTGCTCTGACTGAAAGCATTTCACTGTCGAATTTTGTTTTTATGTTTTTAATTGTTTTTTTCTTATCTTTTTTTATAGCTTCAAGATTTTCTTCATATTCCTTTTTTAATTCGTCTGCTTCTTCTTTTGCAATTTCTGTATCTTTGAGATTGTCGCTCAATTTTTGTTGAGTTTCTTGCAACTTTTCTACGACAAGAATTGAAGAATCTTTTTGAGATATAAGCATATCTTTAGCTTTTTCTGTGATATCTTTTGATAGTCCCAAGTTTGAAGAAATAGCAATAGCGTTGCTTAATCCCGGGATTCCAATTAATAGTTTGTATGTAGGCTTTAGTGAATTTGAATCAAATTCGACTGACGCGTTTTTAAAATACGGGTTTGAATATTCAAGAGCTTTTAATTCTCCATAGTGTGTTGTAATTGTTGAAAATACTCCTTTTTGAGCCAAATATTCCAAAATTACTTTTGCAAGTACAGAACCCTCTTGAGGGTCAGTGCCTGCACAAATTTCATCTAATAAAACGTATGTTTCATCATCGGATTTTTCTGTGATTTCAATTATATTTTTCATGTGTGAAGAAAAAGTCGATAAGCTCTGTAAAATACTTTGATCATCGCCGATGTCTGCAAAAACTTTTTTGAACGGGTAAACTTTAGCCATTGTGCAGGGCAGGAAAAATCCGGCTTTTGCCATTAGAATAAAAAGTCCGATTGTCTTTATCGTAACGGTTTTTCCGCCAGTGTTTGAACCTGTAATTATTATTGATTTATAATCTTTCCCTATTTCAAAATCATTAGAGATTATATTCTCCACAGTTCCTATTAAAAGCGGGTGTCGCATGTTCTCATAACTTATGAATTTTTTATCAGATAGAATTTCAGGCTCAATAGCACCGATTCTTGCGGCATATCTAGCTTTTGCAAAATGAAAATCGATTTCTGAAAGTGTGCGTTCTGTGATTTTTAAATCTGTCATTTTGTCTTTTACTAAGGATGATAATTCGACTAAAATTCGTACTTCTTCTGCATGAATTTTCGATTGGATTTCTCTGATTTTGTTGTTTATCGGAATGATTTCTTCCGGTTCTATATAAAAAGTTTTATTAGTCGCAGATACATCATGGACTATACCTTTTATTTTATTTTTTGAAGGTGCCTTGACTTGAAAAACAATCCTTTCATCGCGAGTTGTATAGATATTTTCCTGCAGGTGTTTTGAAAATTCTGTCGAATTTAAAAGATCATTTACCTTATTTCTAAGATTTTTTTCGGTTTCAAAAAGTGATGCCCAAAGCCCTTTTAATTCCGGTGAGGCATCTTTTTTTATTTTCAAATCCTCATCAAATGTGCTAAAAATTTTATCCTCTAAATCTTTAGCTGATAAAAGGTTTTGAGAAAGTTGTAATAGTTGAGGAATTTTTGTGTTTTCAGAATTTTCCTGCAAAAATTTTTTGACTAACCTTGATGAGTGTATAGTTTTAGCAATATCAATCAGCTCTTCTTCATTTAAGTAGCTGATATTTGCGTTCTTTTGAATTTCACCGATATTTGCGACAAATCCTATCGGGATATCAATTGCATAATCAAGCAGACTCTTTGCTTCTTTTGTATAAGTTAATGCTTTTATAATATCAGAATATTCACTATAAATTGGTGCATTCAATGACAACTCTTTGCTTTGTGATGTTTTTGCAAAAAGTGAAATCTTTTCTTGAATTTTATCAAATTCTAAAGTCTTTAAGGTCTTTGATTGAATATCCATAAGGAAATTTTACAATTAAAAGCCTTTTTTTCAAGTAATTGTGAAGTTTTTAAATAAATTCTTGCATTGATTGCGTTTTTTAATTACAATACTTATATTAATAGTAAATTTATAAATATAAGAGGGGATATAAAATGGCTGTAGAAAGACAAAGAGTTATAGAACAGGATAAAATTCAAAGACGTTCAAACTTTGATCCTGTGGAAAGTAATTTGACACCTGAACAAGTAAAGCTGGAAGCATCAAGGTGTTTGAATTGCAAAAATCCGCAATGTGTAAAAGGTTGTCCAGTAAATATTCAAATACCACAATTTATTCAAGCGATAAAAGAAGGTGATTTGGATAAAGCCGGAGAAATTATAAGACAGACAAGCATGTTACCTTCAGTCTGCGGCAGAGTTTGCCCTCAAGAAAGACAATGCGAAGGAAAATGTATTTTAGGTATAAAAGGTCTTCCGGTATCAATCGGTGCTTTAGAAAGATATGTAGGAGATAATACAAGTGCTGATATGCCTGAAATTAAACCGTCAGGTAAAAAAGTTGCAGTCGTCGGCTCAGGTTGTGCGGGTATTACAGCTGCCGCTGATTTAAGAAAAGCTGGTCATGAAGTTGTGGTATTTGAGGCTTTGCATAAACTAGGTGGGGTATTAAGATATGGTATTCCTCCATTTAGACTTCCAAGGACCGTATTAGATAGAGAAATTACAAACCTAAAAGCTATGGGAGTAAAATTCCATACAAACGTAATTGTAGGTAAATCAATTACTTTAAAACAGTTAAAAGATGACGGGTTTGATGCTATATTCATTTGCTCTGGTGCAGGTCTTCCAAAAATGCTTCATGTGCCCGGTGAAAACTTGAACGGTGTGTTCTCTGCAAATGAGTTCTTGACTCGTGTAAATTTAATGCAAGCTGGGCAACCTGACAGCCCAACACCATTAAGAGTTGGTAAAAAAGTAGCGGTATTTGGCGGCGGAAACGTTGCGATGGACGCAGCAAGAACTGCTGTCAGAGTCGGTTTTGAAGAAGTTTATATTATCTACAGACGTACAGAAAAAGAGCTTCCTGCAAGATTGGAAGAAATCCGTCACGCGAAAGAAGAAGGTGTTATATTCAAATTCTTGTATGCACCAAAAGAAATTTTAGGCCAAGACGGTTATGTAAAAGCTGTAGAATTAGAAGTGATGGAACTTGGTGAACCTGATGAAAGCGGTCGTAGAAAACCTGTTCCGACTGGTAAAATTGAAACCGTTGAATTGGATACAGTAATTGTTGCTTTAGGTACAGGTCCAAACCCGATTATTCAACGTTCAGCTGAAGCAGAAGGGCTTGAAATAATCACAGATAAACGCGGATATATTACAGTAGATGGTGAAACTCGCTGCACAAATATTCCGACTGTATATGCAGGCGGGGACGTTGCTCCGGTTGGAGAATCTAACGCAATTAATGCAATGGGTGCAGGTAAAAAAGCTGCAAAAGCTATCAATGAGCTTTTAGCAGAGTAGTTTGTTTTATAACGTCACTTTTCATATTTTGGGTTATGGAATATGGAAGTGACGTTATTTTTTAAGAGGTAGTTGTGAAGATATTAGTTGTTGCTATATTAGCCTTATGTTTGACTATATCACCTGTATTTGCCTTACAGCTTGATATGTCAATAGATGAGGAGATAAGAAAAAATTATAACCCATCAAAACTTGAGCAGCAAAATTTACCGCCGCTTCCAAAGACGGCTACTCCGTCCAAGACGGTTACAACTCAGCCTAAGACAACTACTTCGACAACTCAAACATCAGCCCCGCCTAAAATGGCTCCGACAGTTGTTGAGCCAGTGAAGAAAAAAGTTGATAAAAATCTGCCTGGCTCAGAGTTAGTAGAAGATGATTTTACGGCAATAAAAATAAAAAAAGGTACGAAATTCCGTTTAAAATCAAACAATCTTGTATCGGATTATTTAAAAGAGGGAGCAAAGGTCACATTCACATCAGTTGCTCCTGTATATCAGCGTTATGTGACAATTCCTGCAGGAACTTTATTTACTGCGACTGTGACGGATTCTCACTTGCCTCAAATTACAGGTAATGGCGGATTAGTTGTCTTGACTATTGATAAGGTGCAGTTTAAAGGTCGTACTTATAATGCTTATGGGAAGGTTACAAAGGCAAATCACAAAAAGATATTCATAAATAATATTAAAGGCAAGCGTGAATATTGGAAAGGCGTTTCAGACCAAATAGATAAAGGTGAAGTGTTCTATCAAAAAACAAGAAAAACCTCCAAAAAACTTGCAGACAATCCTATTGGTGTAATTATCTCTCCAATTCCGACAATTGTGGGCGTTGTTACTTATGTTGTAAACTTTGCTGGATCTCCGATATTCTCAATTGGGCATAAAGGAGGTAGAGTTTCTATCCCTGCAGGAAGTGAATTTGAAATTAAACTGAAAGAAGATGTCTATTTGAGTTTGTAATTCTCTAATTAAATGAAAGGGATTGAATGGAAGAAAATATAAGGCACAAAGATTTTATAAACCAGCTGAGATTTCAGGTAAGAGGGACTGTACCTGTAAAATATCGCAATGAAGAAATTTATATAAGAGATAAAGTTTATCATTATGCTATTAAAGCCGATAAAAAAATAGAATCCAATGAGGCTTTTGATGAAGATGAAGCAGTTTGTACAATTCAGTTAATTTCAGAATGGGTTT
>CASGAK010000067.1 GCA_949299435.1 uncultured bacterium | reverse complement strand
GTGGCAGTTTGTCCTGCAGTAGTTGTTTCTACAGTTCTGTATTCATAATGTCCGTTGGGTTGTGTATTTTTATTTGGTCCTGTTGTTCCATAAACTTGAGGATCATAATTATAAGGTTGTCCAGGTACATATAAATTGCTAGAATCCCAAGAGTTTAAATCTTTAAAATATTTATCAGTCTGTCCGACAGAAAGCGGACTTGAAGTTCTGTTATAATTAGCTTCTGCATAAGCTGCGTTAGTGAATGCAAGAAGACATAGTATTAAAATTATTTTTTTCATATTTACCTCCTTGTTCTTTTATTATATAATACAAATTAAAAAAAAGTAAGTGTTTTATGCAAAAAAGATTGCCTGATTATTTAAAAAGACCGATTATTGACACCGAAAAAACTCGAAATGTCAGAAAAATTTTGCGGGAAAATTGCTTAAATACTGTCTGTGAAAATGCAAGATGCCCGAACAAAAACGAGTGCTATACTTGTAATACAGCTACTTTTTTAATTATGGGTAATGCTTGTACTCGCAACTGCAGATATTGTAATATAACTTGTCAAAAACCGGAGCCTTTAGATGTTAAAGAACCGTTACATATTGCAAAAGCTGTTAAAGATTTAGGGCTAAAATATTCAGTTATTACATCTGTAACTCGTGACGATTTGTCAGATGGCGGAGCTGAGCATTTCGCAAATTGTATTTATGAAATCAGAAAACTTTCACCTGATGTTAAAATAGAAATATTAACCCCTGATTTTAAAGGTGATATAGTTGCTTTAGATAAAATTATCAAAGCACACCCTGAAGTTTTTAACCATAATATAGAAACTGTGAAAGTACTGTTTAGATTGGCAAGACCACAGGGAAATTACGATTGTTCAATAGAGGTTTTGAAATATATCAAAACTAACAGTGATATTATAACAAAATCAGGTCTGATGGTAGGACTAGGAGAAACTTTTGAGCAAATAGAAGAAACATTGAACGATTTGAAATCTGTCGGGGTAGATATATTAACGATTGGTCAATATATTCAGCCTTCTAAACAACATTTGGAAGTTGCAAAATATTATACACTTGAAGAATTTGAATTATTAAAAGAATTGGCGAGAAAAACAGGTTTTGAACATTATCAAATAGGACCTTTGGTAAGGAGTTCCTATAGAGCAGCCGAGCTTGTGTAAATTGTCCGAAAAAAAAAAAACGCAAATGGTAGATTAGATTGCACTTTTGGGTAGTGCATTTATAAGAGTAAATAGTGATTGTCGGCTTTTATAAAATAATAAATTTTGTTTATTTAATTAAAAAAATTCTCTTGTCGTTGAAAATTTTTCATGATAGCATTTTTTCGTGTAGAACAAGATAAATTTATAGCAAAGAGGTATTATATATGCAAGCTCGAAGAGCAGCCAGAGAATTGGCATTTATATTATTTTCACAATTTGATAAAAAAATTGCAAATTATTCAAAATCTGATTTAGAAGATATTATTTTAAAATCAGTAAGAATTTTGACAAGCAATGCAAGTGATGAATTAAAAATAGCAGTAGGAGCACTTGTCGCAATGCGAGATGAAATTGACACCTACGAAGCAGAACATGAAACTAATTTAAACAGACCACTTGGTGTCGCAAATGTTCCGGTGCCGATAGTTATGACATCTGAAATGTCAGCAAGAGTTAATGAAATGATTGAAATCGCTGATAAAGCTCTATTAGCACTTGAAATCGCAGAATTTACAACATTAGACTCTCAAAATGAAGTAAAAAGTTATGCAATTGATATTGCTGAATATTTCCAAAAACATCATAAAGAAATTGACGATATCATTCAAAAGCATGCGAAAAATTGGGACTTGCAACGTCTTGTAAAAATGGATAAAGATATCCTTAGAATTGCAATTGTAGAGCTTTTATACATAAAAGATGCTCCAATGAAAGTTGTCGTAGATGAAGCCTTAGAATTAGCTAAAAAATACTCTACAGATGACAGTGCATCGTTTATCAACGGAATTTTAGCAAAGGTAATAGTTGAAAACGGACTAAATTAATGTTTAAGTTTTTTTCCGATAAATTTAATAATTTAAAACAAACTATTTCCAACACGGCTCAAAACCTTGTTGGAAATGTTGTAGAAGCGGTGGAACAAGAGGAAGAATTTTCTGATTTTGTCCTTGATGATATGGAAGATTTATTGATAAGTGCTGATTTAGGCGTAAACTATGCCATTGAACTTGTTGATAAATTACGTTCACAGGACAAAATTAAACCTCTTGATGTTAAACATTATTTGGAAAAGGAATTTTTTAATACATTAAAATCTGCAGGTGATACAAATTTATATTATAAAGATGATGACCTGAATATATATTTTATTTGCGGTGTAAACGGAGTTGGAAAAACGACTTTAATCGGAAAGCTCGCATATAAATTTAAAAATGAAAATAAGCGTGTATTGATAGCAGCGGCTGATACTTTTAGAGCTGCAGCAGAGGAGCAATTGGATATTTGGTCCAAAAGAGCAGGTGCTGATATCGTTCGCAGAGATAAAGCAGATCCTGCATCTGTTGTGTATGAAGCAATCCAAAAGGCTAAAAAAGAAAATTATGATGTAGTTTTAGTTGATACGGCAGGCAGATTGCAAAATAAATTCAACTTGATGGAAGAATTGTCAAAAATTAAATCTGTAATTGATAAGAACGCTTCTGAAAATTTGCGAGAAACAATGCTTGTACTTGACGCTAATACAGGTCAAAACGGTCTGCAGCAGGCAAAAGTTTTTCAAGAAGCGGTGAACCTTACATCAGTTGCCTTGACGAAGTTGGACGGATCTGCAAAAGGTGCGATAGTTTTAGCTGTCGCAAAAGAAATGAAATTGCCCGTAAAATTAATAGGCGTCGGCGAAAAAATGGAAGATTTGAAAAGTTTTAACAGTGAAGAATTTATCAATGCACTTTTTGATTAGAAGTTGTAAAAGGCTTTGGCAATGAAAAAATTAAAATCAGTAAGAACGCAAAAAGAAAATAAGATTAATTTATTTGGCAACGATGCAAAGTGTAAAGCTCTTGTAATCGGGGTATTTCATGGTGACGAGCCACAGGGAAAATTTTTGATAGAAAAGTATATGCAATTAAATCCAAATTCTGACTTATATTTTATTCCTTGTCTAAATCCTGACGGAATGGAAATGAATAAAAGAACAAATGCCTCAGGTGTTGATTTGAACCGTAATTTTCCGACGAATAACTGGGAATATACAGCAAAAGATGAGTTTTTCGGCGGTGAAGCTCCTGCAAGTGAAATTGAGACAAAGTTTTTAATAGATGTGATAGAGGAATTGTCCCCAAAAATTATATTGACACTTCATGCACCTTTTAAAGTTGTCAATTACGATGGAGATGCTAAAGAAATTTCTAAAGAAATTTCCAAAATAATCAACTATCCTGTGGAAGAAAATATAGGCTACCCAACCCCAGGAAGTTTTGGAACTTATGCGGGGATAGAGAAAAAAATACCTACAATTACATTAGAACTAGATGAAACCTGCCCTGTAGAGGAGCTGATTTCACCTGTTCATAAAATATTTGATATGCTTGAAGGATTTTAGAATATTTTATTTCCAAAATTCATACCAGGCTTTGTCATTTTTTTGAGCTGTTTGAGCTTGGTCATCTAAAAATTGAATTTCCAAATGCCCTTTTTCACCTTTAGCGTTCTCTACATTAGCGTAAATTTTGCCGTGCTCAAGTGCATCTGCATCACCGAATTGAGCTGGAGGATCATTTATCTTATCTTTTGCAACGTGAAATTCTGACTTGGCATTTTGCAATTCAGCTTCTGCATTTTTTCCGTAAAGACTTCCGACAAGATCGTTACTGTCAAGTTTTTTACCGTTTCCGTCGCCGTCAGCTGCTGCTTTGATTAATGCAGCTTGATAACGTGTTACTTCCAGTTCATTATCTTTGACTTCTTTGCCGTTTTTATCAAGCACTTTGCCGTCTTTAATGGTCCATTCCGCTTCATTGCCTTTGACTTTTGCATTTTTAAAATCAATTACAAAACTTTTACCGGAATCTTTGTCCGTTACTTTGACTTTTGTGTAACCTTTTTGTGGTTGTCCAGCACCGTTCACTTCATTAATCGTCATAATAATACCTCGTTTCTTGTTATATATTTTATAAATAATTTTGATATACTTAATTGCTAAAATTTCATAAATTATTTACAATTATTAACATCTTAAAATTTTTGTTGTAGAATTTAACTACAGTAAATAAACAGAGGGATTTATCAATGAAATTGCACAATTCTTATACAAACAAAATTGAAGATTTTACACCGATTGAAGAAAATAAAGTAAAAATGTATGTCTGCGGACCGACTGTATACGATTATGCTCACTTAGGTCATGCAAGATGCTATATTACTTGGGACGTGCTATATCGGTATTTAAAATTCAAAGGCTATGATGTTACATATTGCAGAAACGTGACTGATGTAGATGATAAAATTTTGAAAAAAGCAGAAAAAGAAAATAAAACCCCGGAGGAAGTATCTCAGTTTTGGTATAAGCAATTTGAAAGTTCTATGAAATCATTAAACACTCTAAAGCCTGATATTGAGCCGTTTGCTACAAAGACTTTAGGTGAAATGATTGGTATGGTAAAAGATTTGATAAACAAAGGCTACGCTTATGAAGTAGACGGAGATGTATATTTCAGAGTGAAAAAATTTCCATCATACGGCTATCTTTCAAAACAGCCTATAGACCAGCTTGAAAGCGGAGCAAGGATTGAAGTCGGAGATAAAAAAGAAGATCCGCTAGACTTTGCATTATGGAAAAAAGATGAAAAATTCGGATACAAAAGCCCTTGGGGTGTAGGACGTCCGGGGTGGCATATAGAATGTTCAGCAATGAGCAGAAAGTATCTTGGTAAAACCATTGATATTCACGCAGGCGGAGCGGATTTGATATTCCCGCACCACGAAAATGAAATTGCACAGTCAGAATGTGCAAACGGCTGCAGATTTGTAAATTACTGGCTTCATAACGGTTTTGTTACGATAAACAAAGAAAAAATGTCAAAGTCTTTAGGTAACTTTTTGACGATAGACGATTTGCTTAAAAAATATGATGCGAATACGATTAGATTTTTCATTTTGACAAACCATTACAGAATGCCTGTTGAATTTTCAGATGAAGCTTTGTCCTCAGCCCAAGCAGGTGTGAAGAGAATGTTGAACGCAAAAAGAACACCTTTAGATGAAAGTTTAGATATCACACAAACTGATGAATACAAAGAGTTTGTGAATGCAATGGACGATGACTTGAATACATCAAAAGCCTTAGCAGTGCTTTTTGAGCTTGCGAATAAAGCTAATAAAGATGATAAAGATGCTTTTACAATTTTGTATAAATTAGCAGATACTTTAGGTTTTAGTTTTGAAAAAGCTACCTTATCCGATGATGAGCTTAAATCTGTTGTTACAAGAATTTCTGAAAAATTGGGTGAAAAATTTGATTCAATGTCTGAAATTCTTGCATACCGTAAAAAAGCAAGAGAAGAAAAAAACTGGGCAGTTGCGGATAAAATTCGTGTAGCTTTTGATGAAGAAGGAATTGTATTGAAAGATACAAAAGAAGGTACGACTTGGGAATTAAAGTGAAAACTTTAACTCCCACTGTCTGCTTAGAATTTTATTGGATAGTCCTCTGGGATTTCCCAATTATTGCAATAAATCATGTATGTACAATAAATTGAAGATGGTACCCCGCTTGTTTCACGCTGGTTTTTCCTGCAATTGTTAATAAAAGTTGTGCGATCATTCTCTAGTTTTTGACATGACCAATTAAGATACCATTGAGGAGCAAGTCCTACTTTGCTGGAGGAATCATCAACATTTACAGTAAAGGCGAATAAATTTTTTCCCTCGATTAATTCATCTTTTTTACTTCTGTTTGTTGTTCCTACATATACAATCATTACATAACCGTTACTTTTTTCGTGTTCTTCATTTACTCTAGGGGTGAATTCTAAAAATAGTCCGTCCGATAGTTTATAATGAGGTGATTTGTCTAAACTTGTGGATAAATTAGAGTAACTGCCGTCACTGTAATAGACTTTAAAAACTTCTATGCCTGTAGATGTATATTTTAAATATGGTTTTATGTATAAATCACTGAATTTTTTATAATATTTATGTCGTTCTGCTGCATCTGAAATATCGGCATATCCCCAATAAGCGGCATTTTCGTTATATACTTCGGACATTTTAATTGTTTGAGAAATTACAAAAAATGCTTTTTTAAGTTCAGTTTCCACGACCTTTTTTCTATATGCTCCCATAAGATTAGGAATTGTCATAGCTGCTACAATTCCGATTATGCCTAAAGTAATCATCACTTCTGCCATTGTAAAGGCTTTTTTATATCTGTAATTATTCATATTTCTAATAATAAGAAAAAATTAAGAACAATCTTTCGCGTTCACGATAGTGTGTCTGTCTTCTTATATTCAAAATTAAAAATATGCAAGATGTTAAAAAGAAAATTATATTTAACGCAATTGCAAAAACAGTAAAACGTTTGCGTGGTAATAAAAGTCAATTTATGCTGGGTGCGGAGTATGACATTCCATCTTCAGTTTTGAGTGATTTGGAAAGAGCGGTGAAAGATCCTCAACTGACTACTCTTTTCAAATTATCAGGAGCATTCGGATTGTCAATTTCTGAATTTATGAAAGAGTTGGAAAAAGAGTTGCCTGAAAAATTTTCAGTAGGTGATGAATAATTTTTGTCATATAATAAGTTTATGAAAAACTTTAGAATTTTTTTATGTTCCATAATGCTTGCAAGCATATCAACATCGGCTTTTGCGGCATCATTACAACCTATTATTCCTGTAGAAACCATGAAAATTGCACGTGAAGCAGAAATTAGAGCGGCAAAAATGAAACCTGCTTCTGAAATCGTGCGTGTGGGGATTAGTACGAATGGATTTTCAAGTTATGAATATAGCGAAATTACAGTCTTTGGGACTGATGAAATTCAAGTTTACAATGACGGAATGCCTGTTGCAAAATTTCCCGCAAATTCAAATGTAAAAGTTTCATATAACGCTGGCATGTATACAATTTATGATGAGGACGGGAGTATATTAGATGAAGTATCAGGACCTGTTACATTCACATGTGACGGTGGACTTTTGGGGGTAAAGGATTTAAAAAGAGCAGGGAAGCAAGCTCTTTATCATGGGGCTTTCCAGCTATTGAAAAAAAATGACCAAAAGTTTAATTTAGTTAATCTGATTGAGGTAGAGGATTATTTAAAAGGCGTAGTACCGAATGAAATGCCTGTGAGGTTTGGGCTTGAAGCGTTAAAAGCACAGAGTGTCGCTGCAAGAAATTATGTACTTACACCGAGAACAAAGTCTTCTGTAAACTATGATGTTGTGGATTCCGTCGCAAGTCAGGTATATTATGGAGCAAACACTGAAACTGCTATTTCTGATAAAGCTGTAGAAGAAACTTCAGGTGTCGTCGCACTATATGGCTGGGATTTGATTTTGGCGTTGTATTCGTCAACTGCCGGAGGATATAGTGAAAGCTACGCTTATGCATTCTCGGATCCTAAGACAAAAGAATTTCCCTCAGAAGATAAGCCTTATTTGAGGGCAAGACCTGATATGCTAAGTCAGATACCTTTGAATAGTGAGGAGGCTGCTGCTGAGTTTTATAAGTCAACACCTGATTCTTATGATATCAGATCGCCTTATTTCAGATGGACAAGAGAATGGTCGTCTGAAGAATTTAGAGCGGCTTTGGAAAACACTTTAGTTACACAGTCAGCTACGGGGTTTGTAAAACCGGCATTCAAAAAAGGTGATAAACTTGGTAAAATTTTAGCAGTAAACGTTAAAAGACGCGGTGAATCGGGGAAAATCGTTGAATTGGATATTGTAACCGAAAGCGGGACTTATAAAGTGTATAAAGAACTTGTCATAAGACGTTTAATTACTAAAGACGGTAAGGCTTTACCGAGTGCGAATGTTGTATTTGAGCAGCAATTTGATGATGAGGGGAATCTTATTTCCATAAAAGCCTTTGGCGGCGGCTACGGGCATGGTGTCGGACTAAGTCAATTCGGTGCTGGGTTTATGGGAAGTGAATTGAAATTGCCTTATGAAAAAATTCTTCAGCATTATTACAGTGGTATTACGCTTGCGACTAAGCCTGTTATAATTTCTGCAGATGAAAGTCAAAGAGTGATTTCACAGAGTTTTTATCTGCCTGAAAAGCATGCTGAAATCGTTGTGGATAATAAATATCTTGTCAGTAAGCTCAATGCCGAAATTAACGGGAAAGAATATACTTTTGAATTGTGTAAAGGATTTTTACCTGCAAACAGAATTTGCAGAATAGATATTTCAAAGTATTTGAAAAAAGGCAGAAATACAATAACTTTTTCATACCCTGAAGATGAGGGAAATAAAAAGGCTTTGAGATTATTTGTGGAATTGGTAAAAAGTGAAAATGCAGACGATATTTGGTAAATTTAGATTTAAAAGGTGATGATTAAGGATATGGAAAGTGAAAATCAAAATAAAGCGGAAGACAAAAGTACAAGTGTATTAAAAGCGGCCTGGCTCATTGCAGTTGTAACTATTGTGAGTAAACTCATAGGTTTTGTGCGTGATGTCGTGATTGCAAATTATTACGGAGCGACATTAGTTTCTGACGCTTATTATTATGCTTATCAAATCCCTTCATTGTCTTTAATTTTACTCGGTGGAGTCGGAGGACCTTTTCACAGTGCTACAGTTGCG